>DATMGW010000205.1:0-10927 GCA_035555295.1 Caldimonas sp. | reverse complement strand
CGGGGCCGCGCGGCCTGTTCAAGCGCACGCAGGTCGTGCTCTCGGCGGCCGACCACGTCCTGCCCGGCCTCGGCGACAAGATGCCCGACGGCGCGATCCTAGGCGCGCGCGGCGCCTACGGGCTGATGGCGCCGAAGTCGGCGCTCAACGACTGGTGGTGGGGCATCTACCAGAAGGCCTACAACACCTATCCGGTGCAGGCTCCCTATCGCATGGCGCAGTCGCTGCTCGGGCTGAAGCTTGCGGTCGAGAAGGCGATGGCTGCCAACGGCGGCAAGAAGCCGACCGGCGAGCAGCTCGCGGCGGCACTCACCAACTTCGAATGGGACTCGCCGGCCGGGCGGATCCGCATGGCCAACGGCGGCGGCCACCAGGCGGTGCAGGACACGGCGATCGGCAAGACGCGCTACGACGCGGCGAAGAAGATGGTCGTGCTCGACGACATCCAGCGCTTTGCCGCCGACTGCGTCAACCCGCCGCCGAACATGAAGTCGGAGGACTGGCTGAAGGCCGGCATGCCAGGCGCGAAGTGCAACTGAGGAAGCCGACGACGCCCGAGTGAGCCGCCGGCGCGAACGACGGCTCGGCGCGTCGCGATGAACCTCGCCGTCACGATCGCGATCGACGCGCTGAGCTACGCGTCGTGGCTCTTCATCGTGGCCCTCGGGCTGACGCTCGTGTTCGGCGTGCTGAAGATCCTCAACATCGCGCACGGCAGCTTCTACGCGCTCGGCGCTTACGCGGCGGCGAGCTTCGTCGCCTGGTTCGCGGCGTGGAAGTTCGCTCCCGGCTGGTCGCTCGTTGCCATGCTCCTCGCTGCCGTCGTCGTCGCCGCGCTCGTCGCCCCAGTCACCGAGCGTGGTCTGCTGCGCTTCTTCTACGGCCGCGACGAGGTCCTGCTCGTCCTCGTCACCTACGCGATGTTCCTGATCCTCGAGGACGCGACCAAGCTGATCTGGGGCACCAACCCGTACTACGTGTCGGCGCCGTACAGCCTGTTCGGCAACGTCGAGATCGGTCCCCAGGTGTACGTCGGCTACGACTTCGTGCTCGTCGGGATCGCCGTCATCGTCGGCGCGGCCGTGTGGTGGGGACTTAATCGCACCCGCCGGGGCAAGATCGTCCTGGCGGTGATCCACAGCGAGGAAGTCGCCGCGAGCATGGGGGTCGACGTGTCGCGCGTCTACATGGCGGCGTTCACGGTCGGCATCTTCCTCGCCGCGCTCGGCGGCGCGTTCACGGCGCCGATGATCTCGGTGCAGCCGGGCGTCTCGGTCGGCGTCATCATCGTCTCGTTCGCCGTCGTCATCATCGGTGGGCTCGGCAGCATCGAGGGCGCGGCGGTCGGCGCGCTGATCGTCGGCCTGGCGCGCTCGCTCGCCGTGCACCTGGCTCCGGTGGCCGAGTTGTTCTCGATCTACATCGTCATGGCGCTGGTGCTGATGGTCCGGCCCGAAGGCCTGTTCCAGCAGACCCAGGCGCGCAAGATCTAGATGGCCGTCTCGCCACCGGCAGAGCCGACGCGTTCGACCTCCGTCATCGGCGGCGTCGCCCTGACCGCGGCGCTGCTCGTCGCCGGCGCGTTCCTGCCGAAGTGGCTGACCTTCCTCGTGACGATGGCGGCGGCGCGCGGCCTGGTCTCGCTCGGCATCGTGTTGATGATGCGCGGCGGCGTCGTCTCGTTCGGCCAGGGGCTCGTCTTCGCGATCGGCGCCTATGCGGCGGCGTTGGCGTTCAAGCGCTTCGGCTGGAGTGACGCGGTCGGCCTGGTGTTTGTCGGCGGGGTCATGGCGATGCTCGTCGCGGCACCGTTCGCGCCGCTCCTGTCGCGCTATCGCGGCATCTTCTTCGCCATGTTGACGCTGGCGTTGTCGATGGTCGCGTTCGGCGTTCTCGTCAAGACCGAATCGCTCGGCGGATCGGACGGCTTCAACATGGGTCGCCCCACCGTGTTCGGCCAGGCACTGGGCGACGCCCATGTCGGTTACGTGCTCTATGCGGTGACGATCATCGTCGCCGGAGCGCTGGCGCTGGGGGCGCGCGCCTACTTCGATTCGACGCGCGGCCTCGTCAGCCTGGCCGTGCGCGAGAACGAATTGCGGGTCGAGTACCTGGGCGGCTCGGTGCGCCGGGCGATGGCGATCAACTTCGTGCTCGCCGCCTTTGCCGGCGGTGCCGGCGGCGCCTTGACGGTGATGTCGCTCGGCCACATCGACCCGAACTTCAGCTACTGGACGACCTCGGGCGAATTCGTCTTCGTCGCGATCCTCGCCGGCTCGCAAAGCGTTTTCGCGGTCTTTGTCGCCTCGACCGTGCTCGAGGTCGTGCGCTCTTTTTCGAGCCTCTATTTTCCGAACACCTGGCAGCTCTCGCTCGGGCTCTTCCTGCTCTTCGTGATCCGCTTCCTGCCGCGCGGCATCGGCTCGCTCTGGGTCGACCGGGCGCCCTGGCGGCGTAGCGGGGGCGGCCGATGAGCGGCGCGGCGCCGCTGCTGCGTGCGACGGGAATAGAGAAGCGCTTCGGCGCGCTGGTCGCGGCTAGCGAGATCGAGATCTCGATCGCGGCCGGCGAGCGCGTCAGCCTGATCGGCAGCAACGGCGCCGGCAAGACGACCCTCGTCAACATGATCACCGGCTACCTGAAGCCCGACGCCGGCAGCATCGCCCTGGCGGGGCGCGACATCACGGCGCTGCACCCGCGGGCGATCGCGCGGCTCGGTGTCGCCCGGTCGTTCCAGGTTCCGCAGCTCTACCCGGCGCTTAGCGTCCTCGAGAACATGCTGGTCGCGATCGCCTGCCGCGGCGAGCGGTTGTCGTTCTGGCAGGCGGCCCGGCGCGCCGACGCCTTGCACGGCGCCGACGCCCTGCTCGAACGCTTCGGCCTCGCCGAGCATCGCGAGCGGCGCGTCGCCGAGCTGCCCGGCGGCGTGCGCAAGCTCCTCGACGTCGCGATGGCGCTGACCGGCCAGCCGCAGTTGCTGCTGCTCGACGAACCGACCAGCGGCGTCTCGGCCGAAGAGAAGTTCCCGATGATGGACATCATCATGACTGCGCTCGGCGCCGTGCCGATGACCGTGCTCTTCGTCGAGCACGACATGGACATCGTCAGCCGCTACGCCGACCGCGTGATCGCCTTCGCCAGCGGCCGAATCATCGCCGACGCCGCGCCTGCTTTGGCGCTCGCCAGCGACGACGTGCGCCGCCACGTGACCGGCGCGCCCGGACCGGGCTAGCGTTCCGTCCCGCAAATAACCGACATCGAGACTCGACCAGATGCTGAGCATCGAATCGCTGCACGTCGCCATCGACTCGGCGCAGATCCTGCGCGGGATCTCGCTCGTCGTCGACGACGGAAAGATGGTCGGGCTCGTCGGCCGCAACGGCGCCGGCAAGACGACGCTGATGCGCGCGCTGATGGGGCATCTCGCCGCCTCGGCCGGCCGCATCGCCTTCGACGGCCGGGACCTCGGCGCGCTGCCGCGGCACGGCCGCGCCGCACTCGGCATCGGCTACATGCCCGAAGACCGCGGCCTCGTCCCGAGCCTCAGCGTCGAGGAGAACATCCTCGTCCCGGTCTGGGTCTCGCCGACGCTGCGGGCGGCCGAGCGGCTCGATTTCGTCTACGGCGTGTTGCCCGAGCTGAAGGCGATGCGCGAGCGCCGCGCCCTGCTGCTCTCGGGCGGCCAGCAGAAGATGGTCGCGCTGGCCCGGGCGCTTGCCGTCGGAACGCGGCTCCTCCTTCTCGACGAGCCGTTCGAAGGCCTCGCGCCCGCGCTCTCGAGCCGCCTCGCCGAGGTGATCGGCGCGTTGCGCGGCGGCCAGGTCGCGATGCTGATCGCGCAGTCGGACCTCAACCATTCGCGCAGCCTCGTCGATACCGAAGTCGTCATCGAGCGCGGCGCCAACGTCGCGCCGGGCGCAAAGGCGACAGCCCCGTGAAGGCGATGTGGCGACCGGCGGCCGGAGCGGCCCTGCTGGTCGGCGCGCTGTGCGGCTGCGCCGCGCCCGAAGCGCCGCTTCCCGGCAAGGCGCTGATCGGCATCGCGTCGATCGAGGCGGCGATCCGCGACGAGAGCGCTTTGAACAGCCGTGCCGATTGCGTCGCCGTCGCGTCGACGCCGTGGTTCGCCGTCGCCCCGGGCGAGGGCTCGATCGTCGTCACGGCGCCACACGCCACGCGGCCGTTTCGCGAAGGCGCCTACCGTTTCGCCGACGGCGGCGGCACCGGCGCCCTGGCGCGGGGACTGAACCGGCTCGCCGGGGCCACGGCGATCTACACCGTCTACGCCAGCCCGTCCGACCCCAACTACTACGACGACAACGAATTCAAGCAGACGCTCGAGCGCGTGCTCGTCCAACATCGGCCCGCGTTCCTTCTCGACATCCACGCGAGCCACCCGAACCGTCCCTACGACGTCGACCTCGGGACGATGGGCGGCGCATCGCTCCTCGGGCAGACACGTTTGCTGGCGGACCTGGTCGAGGCGCTGCGCAACGAGGGCATCGGCAATCTCTCGCTCGACTACTTCAGCGCCCGGGAGCAGCAGACCGTCACGAAGTTCGCGGCGGCGCGGGGCGTGCCGGCAATCCAGCTCGAAATCAACGCGACGTGGCTGAACCCGTCGCACGGCGGCCTCGCGGCGCACCGCTTTTCGCAACTGCTGCAGGCGCTCGTTCGCTTTGTCGAGAAGCGTAGCCCGGGCTCGCTGAAGACGCCCGTCGATGCCGCTGGGCTGAGCGCGGCCGAGGCGGCCTGCGCCATCCGCCTGGCGCCGGCCAGAAATGCGCCGCCGGTGCCAACCGGTGCCCGCTCCGAGGAATGATGGGGCGGCGCGGGGGCCTGCGGCGGACAAGGGGCAAAATAGCCGTCTTCGCCATCGACGCCAGGCACTGTGAAAGATCGAAGGAAAGAATTGCGTCCGGCAACGCGTCTGCAGCTGCTGACCGTGTCGGGCGGCCTCTCGGGGACTTCCTCGAGCGATCTGGAACGGGAGTTGACCGCACTCTACGTGTCGCAGCCATTGCGCTGGCAGACCTTCATGGACGAGGCGCAGGTTCTCATCGACGCGGTCAGCGAGAACAACAGCGGCTTCGCCGAAACCATCGCCCCGGGCGAGGGATAAGCGGTCGCTCCCGTAGACGGGACAGGCCTACGGGACGAGGACGAGGATCCAGTTGACGAGCATGCGCGCATCGGCCTCGCTGACCGCGACGGCATTGGGCGGCATGTTGGCGGCGCTCACCTTGTCGGCCCAGTGCCTGGAATTCGGGTTCGATCCGGTCATGACGGTGCGCGTGAGCCGATTCGATGCGCCGGGGTCGTCCCTGTAACGGATGGCGATGTCGCGCCACGCCGGCGCGATGGGGGGCAGCCCGTCGGCGCGCCTGGCAACGGGCAGGATGCTGTGACAGGCCATGCAGCCGCTCTCCGTAGCCAGCTTGAGCATCGCGGCGTCGTACTCGGCTTGATTCGCTGCCGCAGGAGCGGCGGCGACGAACAGCGCCGTGAGCGCGCAGGACAGCTGACGCATCCGGCTTCTTCGGCATGGACCGTTCGAACGCATGCGGCCAACCCTCTTGCGTACCGACGGGAGTCGACCTCAGGAAGGCACGGCCGCCTTCTTGAGCTCCGCGTCGCGCAGCTCGCGGCGCAGGATCTTGCCCACGTTGGTCTTCGGGAGCTCGGCGCGGAACTCGACGTACTTCGGCTTCTTGTAGCCCGTCAGATGTTGCGCCGCGTATCCCATCACGTCGCCCGCGGTCAGCCCCTTGTCCTTCTTGACGATGAACACCTTCACCACCTCGCCGGAGTTCTCGTCGGGCACGCCGATGGCGGCGCATTCGAGCACGCCCGGGCAGGCGGCGATCACGTCCTCGACCTCGTTCGGATAGACGTTGAAGCCCGACACCAGGATCATGTCCTTCTTGCGATCGACGATCTTCACGTAGCCGCGCGAGTCCATCACGCCGATGTCGCCTGACTTGAAGAAGCCGTCCGGCGTCATGACGTTCGCGGTCTCGCCGGGCTGCCGCCAGTACCCGCTCATCACCTGCGGACCGCGGATCGCGATCTCGCCGCGCTCGCCCAGCGGCACCGGGTCGCCCGCGTCGTTCAGGATGGCGATCTCGGTCGAGGGCATCGGCAGGCCGATCGTTCCGTTGTACTCGTCGGTGTCGGTCGGGTTGCAGACCGCCGAAGGCGACGTCTCCGACAGGCCGTAGCCTTCGCAGATCGGGCACCCGGTCACTCTCAGCCACAGCTCGGCCACCGCGCCCTGCACCGCCATGCCGCCGCCGTTGCAGACGCGCAGGCCGGACCAGTCGAGGGCACAGAACTCCGCGTTGTTGGCCAGTGCGTTGTACAGCGTGTTGACGGCCGGGAACATGTGCACCTTGTACGGACGGATCTCCTTGATCAGTGCCGCCGGGTCACGCGGGTTCGGGATCAGGATGTTGAGCCCGCCGACGCGCATGCCGAGCAGACAGCACACGGTCATCGCGAAGATGTGATACAGCGGCAGCGCGCAGACGAAATTGAGCTGCTCCGGCGGCGAGCCTCGCTTCGGATTCGTCAGCGCCGGTTGCATCCAGGCCTCGGACTGCAAGACGTTGGCGATCACGTTGCGATGCACGAGCGTGGCGCCCTTCGAGAGGCCCGTGGTCCCGCCCGTGTACTGCAGGAAGGCGACGTCCTCGTGCGTCAGCGCGACCGGCCGGAACGGCAGGCGTGAACCTTCGGCCAGCATCGCGTTGAACCTGATCGCGTCGGGCAAGGGGGGTTCGGGCGCCGCTCCCGCTGGCGCTCCCAGCAAGTCGCCGAAGGCGCAGAGCACCACGTGCTCCACCTGCGACTTGCCGATCACCTGCTGCAGCGTCGCCACGAAGTTCTCGAGGATGACGATCGCCTTGGCGCCCGAGTCCTTGAGCTGATGCTCGAGCTCGCGCGCCGTGTACAGCGGATTGACGTTCACGACCGTCAGCCCGGCGCGCAGCACGCCGGCCAGGGCGACCGGATACTGCAGCAGGTTGGGCATCATGATCGCGACCCGATCCCCCTTGGCCAGCCCCTTCGACTGCAGCCAGGCGGCGAAGTGCTTCGACATCTCGTCGATCTCGCCGAAGCTGATCGTCTTGCCGAAGCAGACGTAGGCGTTGCGATCGCGGTACTTGGCGAAAGCCTCCTCGAGCAGCTGGACCAGCGACGAATACTGGTTCGGGTCGATGTCGGCGGGTACGCCCTCGGGATAGTTCTTGAGCCAGAAACGGTCCATTCCAATGCCTCGTCGTCTGATGACTGATCGGCCGGAAATCACCATTCGTAAGGTTGCCCGAGCCGGAGGCTGCATCCCGAGACACACCTGGCCTTCCGGCCGGCCGACACATGGATTCTGGTCACCTCCCGATGTCAGCGTGTTGAGGTGAATCAACCGTCGTGCTCAACGCACCGCGAGCGAATGGTGAAGGTCGGTCTTGGGGATGTTGTAGACGCCGAAATCGCAGCTGTAGACCGTCCACGCCTGGGCCGTGTCGGCGGCGTCGGTGCTCGAGGTCCAGTAGTAGTCGGCGACGACGTAGTTCGTGAAGATCACCGGGCCGGTGACGGCGGCGCTGGCCTGGTACTGGCCGGTGAGGTACGACGCCTGCGGAAAGGTCGGGGCCCGATCCGACAGGCTCAGCATCTCGGTCCGGTTCGGCATGCGCCATTGCCCGGCGGTCGAGCCGTCGGCGAGGCCGCACTGGCCGCTTGCCAGCGCGTTGACGGCGGCCAGCGCAGCGGGCCACGTCTGCTGGATGCAGTCGGCCTGCTTCAGCCACGTCAACCCGGTGACGGTGTCGGCGAGCGTTCCGTCGCCGTTGTCGATGAAGCGCGGCGAGGTCAGGGGCACGCCGATCTGCAGGCTCGCGTCGTCGCCGACGCCGAAGGAGCCGCCGCCGATCCCGGGAAAGACACCGGTCGCGAGGAGCTGGACCGCGCCGGGCGTGGCGCCCGACCGCACGGCCCAGAGCGAGTTCGCCGACGTTGCCTTGTCGTTGTCGAAGCTGGCGTCGCCGGCGTCGATTCCGTTGATCCAGCGGCCGTCGCTGAAGCGGATCGACATCGCGTTCGTCGACAAGGCCATGTACGTCGTCGACGACCAGTAGGCGTTCGTCGCGGCGACATTCGTGAAAGGATGGCCGGCGCTCAGCGCCGGGCCCGACTGCGAGACGTCGACGAGGCTTTCGAGCTCGTTCGCGTTCGGCATCCGCCATTGCCCCGCCGTCGAGCCGTCGGCGAGTCCGCAGGCGCCGCTCGCGAGCTGGCTCGCGGCGAGCAGCGCCGCCGACCAGTTGCCCGGCGCGAAGCATCCGGCATTCTTCAGCCAGACGAGGCCGGTCAGGCGATCGGTGACCGTGCCGTCGCCGTTGTCGCTGTAGCGTGCGCCCGGCCAGGAGACGCCTCGTTGCGCCGACGAATCGTCGCCGGCGGCGTAGCTCGTCGTCTGGCCGGTTCGCGCCAGGCTCGCCATCCTGTCGCCGGCGCGATAGGCCGTGAAGTCGGCTCCGGCAACGTCGCGCACAGGCATCGTCGCGAATTCGATGACGGTCCGATAAAGGCCGTTGTAGTCGGCCTTGAAGACCGTTCCTGCCGGATCACCGATCGACGGCGAGAAGCCGAACCCGGCCATGCCGACGTAGACCTGGTACTCGGAATTCGCGCCGGTGCTCAAGCCCGCGACCGAATAGCGGCCATTCACGTCGGTCGTCGTCGTGACCGAGGTGTTGGTGTTGTGATGGAAGACCGTGATCGTCGCGCCGGTGACCGCCAGGCCGTTCTTGTCGTGGACCGTTCCCGAGACCGTGCTCGTCACGGGCGCGCCGCCGCCGGGGCCGCTGCCGAGCGGGCCGCTGCTGCCCGATCCGGCGCTGCCCGATCCGCCGCCGCCGCACGCGCCGAGCAGGCAAAGGCCGAGCAGCGCGAAAGAAGTCCTGAGGTGTCCCATCGCGGTGCGCCTTTCAAGCGACCGCAAGAACGGCCAACCGCTATATCGGCGGAATCGCGTCGAAACGATGCGGAGTTCTTAACGGTTGCGGACGAATTCGCGTGCACGGCGGGCACAATCCGTCTCATGGGTAACGAGGCGGCGGGCAGCGACGCGTTGTTCACGATGCTCTACAACGAGCTGCATCGCCTGGCTCCCCAGCTGCTGTCCCGCGGAGAAGAGTTGGTCGACAGGCAATTTGCCGATGACCCGGCGCTGCGCGCGCGCCTGCTGCTCACGCTCGCCAACCTCTACGGCGAAGCCATGTAGCAGGACAAGGCGCAGGCACTGCTGCTGCGCGCGCAGGCCTCGGCGCGCGCCGTGGTCGACCCGTCCCTTCAGGCGAGCATCGACTGCAGCCTGGCAGAGCGCTATGGCGACGGCAATGCCTTCGACCGGGCGCAGCCCCTGTTCGATGCGGCGATAGCGCGCCTCAAGGAAGGGCCCGACGGCGACCTCGCCGCACTGGCGTCGTGCCTCACCAGCCGCAGCATGGTCAACGAGCTCCGTGGCGACGCCAAAGGGGCGCTGGCCGATGCCCAGGCGGCGCTCTCGAGCCTCGGCTCGCCGCGTCCCGGCCAACGCGGCCTGGCCCTGTCCGCACGCACCGCGCTGGCCGATGCGCACAGCATGCTGGGGCAGGAAGGGCTCGCCGTCGCCGAGTACCGGCGCGCCGTCGACGAGTTGACAGGCATGGGACGTGGCCGCACCCTGTTCGCGGTCACGCTGCTCAACGACCTCGGCGTGCAGCTGTCGAAGGCCGGTCAATGGCTGCGCGCCGTCGAGGTCTACGAGCGCGGTCTGGCGGTCGAGCGTCAGGTCGAGCATGCAGGCAGCACGCAACCCTCGCTCGAAACCAACTACGGCAAGCTGTTGGTCGAGCTCGGCCGCTCGGACGAGGCGATGCCGTTGTTCGAACGCGCCCTGGCCTCCGCGGTGGAGCGTGGTCACCTTCGTTCGATCGGCTTCGTCTCTCTGCTGTCGGCGCCCGCCTGGTGTGCAACGGGTGATTTCGACCGCTGCCAGGCCTTGCTCGTGCGCGCACGCGAAGAGCTGCAGGCAGCGTTGCCCGCCGGGCATGCCACGCTGGGCACCCTCGAGACGGAAGAGGCGCAGCTCGCGCTCGGGCGCCACGACCCTGCGACGGCACGCGACCATCTCCGGCGCGCCTTGGCGATCTTCGACGCCGCGACCGAGAAGAACCCGAACCGCCTGCGCGCCATCACATTGCTCGCGCTTGCCGACCTGCAATCGGGCGACAGCTCGGCGGCAAACGAGCATGCGACGCAGGCGGTGGCGCAGGCACGCGCGGCGCTCGCCGGCTTTGCGAACAGCGCCTGGCTCGGCAACGCCTTGCTTGCGCAGGGCACGGTGCAACAGGCGCGCGGCGACAAGGCCGCGGCCGAGGCGACGCTGCGCGAGGCGCTGGCGCAGCTTCAGGGAGCGCTCGGCGACGGCGCACCGGCGGCGCGCGAGGCAAACACCCTGCTCTCCGGCTTGATCGAAGCACCCATGCTGATCGGCGTTGAGCTCGAAGCTCAGCGCGCAACCGTGCTCACGACACCGGCGGGCGTGACCTTGCGAATCGCGACCATGCCGCGCTCGGCAACGTAGAGGTTGCCCGCGGCATCGACGCCGATGCCGGTCGGCGAGAAGAACCGGGCCGCATTCCCGGTGCCATCGACACTGCCCGGGTTGCCCGCCAGACCGGCCAGCGTCGTGACGACACCCGCCGGGGTCACCTTGCGGATGGTTGCGTTGCCGGTATCGCAGACGTAGGCGTTGCCGGCGGCGTCGAGCACGACATCGAACGGAGCGTCGAAGCGAGCGGCGCTGCCCGTGCCGTCGGCGCTGCCGACGTTGTTTACCAATCCGGCCAGCGTGCTGACGACGCCGGCCGGCGTGATC
>DATMGW010000204.1:0-4790 GCA_035555295.1 Caldimonas sp. | reverse complement strand
GGGCTGCGTCGAGCGCAGCCGGGGACGAACGAGTGCGGTCAGGAAGCGAAGCGGCTGCCGCTTCGCGGGATGCCGGGAAGCTGACGCGGGTCGATCGGGTGCGATCGAGCCCGGCGCGCGCCGGCTGGCTGTCTCGGCAAGGAGCCCGGCGTCGCGGGCTCCATCGCTATGGCGCGATTATAGGTGAGAGTCGATGAAGGCCGTCAACTGCGCCTTCGATAGGGCGCCGACCTTCGTCGCCGCGAGCTGTCCGTCCTTGAAGAGCATCAGCGTCGGTATGCCGCGGATACCAAACTTCGCCGGGATGTCGCGGTTCTCGTCGACGTTCATCTTGGCGATGCGGAGCTTCCCGTCGTAGGTCTTCGAGACCTCGTCGAGGATCGGCGCGATCATCTTGCACGGCCCGCACCACTCCGCCCAGTAGTCGACGAGCACGGGCGTTCCCGCCTCGATGACGTCGGCGTTGAAAGACGCATCGGACGTGTGGGTGATCAGCTCGCTGCTCATGTGGGAATCCTCGTGCCTGGACCCGACATGGAGGCCGGATCGTCGACTGCAAGCCCCGTCTCGAAGGGCACAATGATTCTGACACAAGGCCCCGTGACGGCGGCCGGACCTCCTTTCCCCTTCCTATGGCGACGATAGCCCGCACGGGCGCGCAACAGCCCGGCTCGCAGCCGTGGACGGCCATCGCCCGCCGCGTCGTCGAGTGGTCGAGCGGGCGGGGCCTGGCGGTCCGTGACGTCGTGCTCCTCGTTCCCTTCGCCCAGTTGCTCGCGCCGGCGCGGCGCGCCTTCGCGTCGACCGGCACCTGGATGCCGAGGATCGAGACCACGCTTACGCTGGCGGCCTCGCTCGGGCCGCCACCCGAGCCCGGCTCGGGCGAGCTCGGCTGGGGCCCGGCGCACGACAACCTCCTGGCGATGCAGACGCTGGCACGCCAGGCGTGGGGCCGCGAATGGTCGCGCCGCGATCCGCGCGGCTTCGCGCAAGCAGCCGCCCGTGTCGCCGCGACCGCGCATCAATGCATGCGCGCTGCCGCAGCGGTGTCGCCGCGCCAGCGCGGCGAGTGCTGGGCGAGCGCCCGCGCCGTGCTGCAGCCGGTCGGCGGCCCGGGGGCACGGGAGCGCATGCTTGCCCAGATCGCGCTCGAGTGGGCAGCGCGCTCGGCCGTACCGGCGACCGATCGCCTGTTTGCGCTTCGGCCGGCTGCGTGGATCGCCGTGACCGCCGGCGGCGCGGACCCGCTGGTCATCTCATTGCTGCAGCAAGCGGAGATGCCGACACTCGTCATCGACACCGGCGTCGGGCTTGACGATCCGTTCCGCGACATCGACGCGCCATCCCATGCCGTCTGCGACGGTTTCGAGGACGAGGCCTTTGCAGCGGCGGCCCAAGTCGTCGTCCACGTCGAGCGCGGCGAGACGCCGGTCGCCCTGATTGCGCAGGACCGGGTGCTGGTGCGTCGCATCCGCGCCCTGCTCGAGCGTCGCGAGATCGTCCTGCGCGACGAGACCGGCTGGAAGCTGTCGACGACACGCGCCGGAGCCGGCGTGATGGCGCTGCTGACGGCGGCACGCCGCGACGCGAGCGCCGACGCCTGGCTCGACTGGTTGAAGTCGGCGCCCTTCGGCACGGGCCGCGGCGGCGCGCTCGCCGTCCTCGAGGCGGCGTCGCGGCGCGCCCAGGTCTCGGAGGCGTCGGGACTGCGGCGGCTGTCCCTCGATGCCGCGGCATCGGCGCTGCGCGACGAGGCATCGGCGCTGCGCGACGAGGCCTCGGCGATCGTCGATCATCTTGCCGGCAAGGGCCTGCGCAGCTTCGTCGAATGGCTCGACGCGCTGCTCGAGGCGCTCGACCGCGCCGGCTCGCTGCAGCGACTCCGCGATGACGCGGCGGGCCGCCAGGCGCTCGGTGCGCTCGGCCTCGAGCCGCGGCTCGAGGCCCGGCGCGGGCAGCAGCTCGCGAAAGATCTCGACCCGATGACGCTCGCGGATTTCACGCGCTGGGTCGACGACGTGCTCGAGTGCGAGACCTTCCTCCCCTCCGAGCCGACACGCGCCGATGGCACGCCGGCGCCCGCGGAGGTCGTCATCACGCCGCTGGCTCAGGCGATGCTGCGACCGTTCGCCGCGCTCGTCCTGCCCGGCGCCGACGATCGCCAGCTCGGCGCCTTGGCGGCGTTCGATTCATTGCTGCCGCGCGCCGCGACCGAGGCGATGGGCTTGCCCGATGCCGTCGCCCGGCGCGACGCCGAATGGCTCGCCTTCGCGCAGGCGCTGCGCCTGCCGCGAGTGACCCTGCTGCGGCGCCGCGCCGACGGCGCAGAGCCGCTCGGCGACAGCCCCTTCGTCGAGCGCCTGCGCCTCGCGTTGGCCGAGCGCGGCACCGATCTGCGTGCCTGGGACGACCCGCGCGTCGAGCGTGTCGTCGAGCCGGCGCCTATCGGCCCGAGCGCGCCGACGGTCTCCGCCGAGCGGCTACCGCTCAGTCTCTCGGCGAGCCTCTTCGAGGCCTTGCGCGCTTGCCCGTATCAGTTCTTCGCGCGCAGCGTCCTGGGCTTGCGCGAAGCCGACGAGCTCGACCCCGAGCTCGAGAAACGCGACTACGGCAAGTGGCTGCACGACGTGCTGCTCGCGTTTCATCGCGACCGCGACCCGGGCGCTGGCGCCGACGCCGATATCGCGCGCCTGCGCAGCATTGGCGCGGCGAGCCGCGAATCCAGCGGCCTCGACGAGGCGGCCTTCCTGCCGTTCGCCGCGTCGTTCGACGTGCTCGTGCCGCGCTACGTCGAATGGCTGCATGCGCGCGAAGCCCAAGGCGCGTCGTGGGCCGAAGGCGAGATCGAGCTGCGTGCCTCGCCCGCGGCGCTCGAAGGCGTCGAGCTGCTCGGCCGCGTCGACCGCATCGACCGGGTCGACGGCGGCCGCCGCCTCGAGCTGATCGACTACAAGACCGGCAGCTCGAGCGCGCTCAAGAACAAGGTCCGCGAGCGCTACGAGGACACGCAGCTGGCGTTCTATGCGGCGCTGGTCGGTGCGCACAGCGACTTGCCGTTGCGTGCCTTCTACCTCGCCCTCGATGCAACGCGCGGCCTCGAGGCGCACGAGCATTTGAAAGTCGCCGAGAGTGCCGAGGCCCTGGTCGCCGGCGCAGCCGCGGACCTGCGCCGCCTGCGCGGCGGCGCGCCGCTGCCGCCGCTCGGCGAGGGATCGGTCTGCGAGTACTGCGAGGCTCGCGGCTTGTGCCGGCGCGATCACTGGACGCTGCAGCCGGCGCCGATCGACGCGCCAGCTCGCGAATCGTCATGACGGCACCGGCCTTTCGCATCGACGACGTCCCGGTCGATCGCGACGCGTTCTACGCCGCGGCCTGCGATCCGGCGCGCAGCTGTGCCGTCGAGGCGTGTGCCGGCTCGGGCAAGACCTGGATCCTGGTATCGCGCATGCTGCGTGCCTTGCTCGAAGGGGCGGCGCCGCACGAGATCCTGGCGATCACCTTCACCCGGGCCGCCGCCGGCGAAATGCGGCAGCGCCTCGGCGAGTGGCTGGCCCGCTATTCGGCGCCGCATTCGACCCATGAGGAGCGCGTCCTGGCGTTGCGCGAGCGCGGCCTCGCGCCGCAGCGCGCTGAAGCGCTCGCGCCGACGCTCGCGAGCCTGCACGCGCGCGTGCTCGGCGCCGGCCGGCCGATCGAGATCCGCACCTTCCACGCCTGGTTCTCGCAGCTGTTGCGCGTCGCGCCGCTGGCGTTGCTCGACCGTCTGGGCCTCGCGCCGGACCTCGAGCTGATCGAGGATTTCGAGGAGCACAAGCCGGCTGCGCTGCGCGCCTTCTACGCGGCGGTGCTGCGCGACCCGCAGCTTCGTGCCGACTATGCGGCACTCACCGCGCTGCGCGGACGCACGCAGCTGCGGCGCTGGCTCGACGCGGCCTGGCTGAAGCGCGTCGAGATCGAGCTGGCCGACGAAGGCGGCGTTCTCGAAGACAGCGTCGAGCCGGCTTCGGCGGTATGGCCCGAGCTCGCTCGCTTCGGCCATCCTGTCGACGCGATGCTCGACGTGTTCTGGCAGACGCGTCTGCATCACGTCGTCGAGGTGCTCGGTCGCGGCAGCAGGACGAGCCGGGACGCTGCCGCCGCTCTGGCGACCGCGCTCGCAAACGGGGACGCACGTCGCTGCTTCGATCAGGCCTGGCGCGCTCTCTACACCCAGGAAGACAAGCCTCGCATCCTCGGCAAGGCGGCGGCGCTGGCTGACACCCAGGAAGCGCTCGGCCTGCTGGCGACACAGGTCCATCAGGAGGATTCGTGCCTCGAGCACCTGCGCATGGTCAGGCTCGCGCGTGCCTTGCTCGTCGCCTTCGCCGACTACAAGCGGGAGCGCGGCTACGCCGACATGGCCGATCTCGAATGCTGCGCCCTGGCGCTGCTGCGCGACAGCGAGCTTGCCGGCTGGGTCCAGGAGCGTCTCGATGCGCGCGTGCGTCACCTCCTGATCGACGAGTTCCAGGACACCAGCCCGCTGCAGTGGCAGGCGCTGCACGCCTGGCTCGCGGCCTACGCAGGGGCCGGCGGCGGTGCCAGCGGCCAGCGCCCGCCAGGAGTCTTCATCGTCGGCGATCCGAAGCAGAGCATCTATCGCTTTCGCGGTGCCGAGCCGCGCGTCTTCGCCGCCGCGGCGCGCTTCATCCGCGAAGGACTCGGCGGCAGCATCCTGGCTTGCGACCACACGCGGCGCAGCGCGCCACGTGTCCTCGCCGCGATCAACGCCGTGTTCGCGGGCGCCGCGG
>DATMGW010000203.1:0-10118 GCA_035555295.1 Caldimonas sp. | reverse complement strand
CGGCCGCCGGTGCGCCGCTCGCCGCCGGCAAGCTGACGTCGAATGTCGTTCCCGCGCCCGGGGCGCTCGCGACCTCGATCGTTCCGCCCATGCCGCGAACCAGCGCGCGGACGATGGTCAGGCCGATCCCCGTCCCTTCGATGCCTTCGCTCTCGGCGCCGAAGCGGTTGAAGGGTTCGAACAGCTTGCCGAGTTGCGCGGCGGTGAGGCCGCGGCCGGTGTCGCGGATCGTCAGGACCACTGTCGCCGCATCGACCGCACTGGCCTGCACAAGGACGCTGCCGCCGCGCCGGTTGTACTTGATCGCGTTGGTGAGCAGGTTGATGAGAACCTGGCGCAGCCGCGTCGGATCGGCGTTGACGACGCCCGCGAGGCCTCCGGCCTCGATCGTGACTGCCTGCTGCGTGGCGAGCGATTCGACGAGCGGCAATGACTGGCGGATCAGGGCGGGGAGATCGACCGCTTGCAAGGAGAGCTTGAGCTCGCCCGATTCGAGCCCGGAAAGATCGAGCACGTCGTTGATCAGGGAGAGCAGGTGATCGCCGGCGGCGCGGATGTGGTCGAGCTTGGCGAGCTGCCCGGGGTGGGCCGAACGGCGCGCCTCGACCTGCAGCAGCTGGGTGAAGCCGAGCACCGCGTTGAGCGGTGTGCGCAGCTCGTGGCTCATACGCGACAGGAACTGCGACTTGGCCTGGATCTCGCGCTCGGCGATGGCAGCCTGCTGGCGCACGAGCTCGGCCTCCTTCGCTTCGGTGACGTCCCAGTTCACCCCGACGCGACGCACGGGCCGGCCGGAATCGTCGTAGACGAGTGCGGAGCGCGAGGCCAGCCAGCGCCAGCTGCCGTCGGGCATGCGCCAGCGGAACTCGTACGAGGTCGACAGAGTGCCGACCTCGGACTTCGGGCGCGAATCGAGAACGAGTGGCAGGTCGTCCGGGTGCACCATCGCCATCCGTTCCTCGCGCCCCGGTGCCTGGGCGCGCGGCGCCAGCCCGCGCAGGTGAAACATCTGCTCGTCCCAGCGTTCGGGCGAGCCGTCGAGGCGCGCCTCCCACATGCCGATGCCGGCGTAGCGCGCGATCAGCGAGGCGCGCTCGCTCGCGTCGCGCAGCGCATCGAGCGCTGCGTGGTGCTCCGTCACGTCGAGGGCGACGCCGAGAAAGCGGCGCCGGTCCATCGCCGAGCGATCGCGGTCGGCGCGCATCACGATCCAGCGCACGCTGCCGTCGCGGCGCAACGTCCGGAACTCGATCTCCGACAGGCCGTCGCCGTTCGCCAGGTAGGCATAGGTGTCGCGGCCGACACGCTCGCGATCGTCGGCGTGCACGCACTGGCGCAGCCATTCGCTGAACGCCGGCACCACGGGCGGCGTGAAGCGATCGAAGAGCGCGTACATCTGCGCGTTCCAGTCGGTCTCCGGCGGATCGCCGGACGTCGTCCACAAGCCGATCCCGGCGGCGCGGGAGGCCGCCTCCAGACGGCGCGCCAGCGCGTCGGCCTGGCGGCGATGCTCGACGGCTTCGGTCACGTCGAGCGCGACGCCGACGAAGGCCAGCGGCTCGCCGCTGGCGCTGCGCTCGATGACGCGTCGCGTCATGACGTAGCGGTAGCTGCCGTCGCGGTGCCGGTAGCGCACTTCCATGTCGGTCGGCTGCTCGGAGCGGAGCGTTTCCTCGGCCTTCGCGATGACGAGCGCGATGTCGTCGGGATGGATCAGCGCGCGCACTTCCTCGATCGACAGGCCTTCGGGGCGCGGCTCCATCTGCAGCATCTCGAAGGCGCGATCGCTGTAGTAGATGCGCCGGGTGCGCAGGTCCTGCCGCCAGATCGCGATCTTTCCGAGGTCGACCGCCATCCTGAGCTGGGCGTTGACGTCGCCGAGCCGGCGGGCCGCGTCGTAGACCTCGGTGTCGTCCATCATGATGCCGACGGCACGGTCGGGAACGCCGCTCGGCCCGTTCTTGACTTCCCACTGCGAGTGGATCCAGCGCGTCTTGCCGTCGGGATGGATGACGCGATAGCGCTGCGCGTAGCGGCCAGCCTGCCGCGTCGACTCCAGGTAGTTCATCTTCTCCCGGTCTTCGGGGTGGATGCGCTGGATCGCCTGCGCGAAGGTCGGCGTTCCAGCCGCCGGGTCGAGGGCCCAGAAGCCGAAGACGTGGCGGTCCCAGCGGCCTTCGCCGGACGGGATCTTGCGTTCCCACAGGCCCAGGCGCCCGAATTCCTGCGCCGTGTCGAGCAGCTCGCCCTGGCGCCGTGCCTGGCCGGCGAGAACGCGCGTCGAGCTGACGTCGGTGAAGGTCCAGAGCATGCGGCCGGCGAAGCGACTCGCCCGCGCATCGACCCACAGCGTTGTGCCGTCGACCGAGCGCAGTTGCAGGCCGACCGCATCGAGCGCGCCTGCCGTCAGTGCGGCATCGATCCTTTTGCGCGTCGCGTCTCCGGCGCTGCCTTCGAGCGCGCATTGCCGCAGCAGCGCCTTGCCGTCGCCGGCCGCCCCGGTCACGGCACGGAAACGCTCGTTGGCCCAGGCGATCCGGCCGCTGTCGTCGGTGACGGCGAGCAGCTCGAGGCTTTGCGCCATGAGCGCCTGCAGCACGTCAGCGGGCAATTCTCCGACGCTGGAATCGTGATAGCCGTCGCTCATGGTCGAAGCGGAGGAGTCTAGCCGGCTCTACGCCTCCCTCTCGGAGGCGAGTTCAGCCTTCTGCCACCTGCAGCACGAGCTTGCCGAAGTTCTCGCCCCTGAACAGCTTCAGCAGGGTTTCCGGGAAGGTGTCGAGGCCCAGGACGACGTCTTCGCGGCTCTTCAAGCGCGCGTCCTTCAGACAGCCGGCCAGCTCGGCGATGGCGACGCCGAAGCGATCGGCGTAGTCGAAGACGACCATGCCTTCCATGCGCGCCCGGTTGACGAGCAGCGACAGGTAGTTGGCCGGTCCCTTCACGGCTTCCGTGTTGTTGTACTGGCTGATCGCGCCGCAGATGACGACGCGCGCCTTGCGGTTGAGGCGCGTCAGGACGGCGTCGAGGATCTCGCCGCCGACGTTGTCGAAATAGATGTCGACGCCGCCCGGGCAATGCGCCTTCAGCCCGTCCTTGATCGGGCCGGCCTTGTAGTCGATGCAGGCGTCGAAGCCGAGCTCCTTGACGACCCACTCGCATTTCGCCGGCCCGCCGGCGATGCCGACGGCGCGGCAGCCCTTGATCTTGGCCAGCTGTCCGACCGTCTGGCCGACCGCGCCGGCGGCGCCCGAAACGACGACCGTCTCGCCCGGCTTCGGCTGGCCGACGTCGAGCAGGCCGAAGTAGGCGGTCATTCCGGGCATGCCGAGGACGTTGAGCCACTGCGTCAGCGTGCCGACACGCAGGTCGATCTTCGCGAGCGCGCCCTTGCCGAGCTGCGCCGCGTCGAAGCGCGCGTACTCCTGGACGCCCAACGCGCCGCTGACGCGCTCGCCGACCGCGAATTTCGGATTCTTCGACGCGACGACGACGCCGATGCCGCCGGCCCGCATCACCTCGTCGATGCCGACCGGTGCGATGTAGCTCTTGCCTTCGTTCATCCAACCGCGCATCGCCGGGTCGAGCGACAGCGACAGCGTCTTGACGAGCACGCCGCCTTCCTCGAACTCGCCGACCGGCTCGGCGGTGAAGCTCCAGTCGGCGCCGACGGGCAGTCCGACGGGGCGGCGGGCGAGACGGATCTGGTGGTTGGTCGCGGCGGTCGTCATGGCCAGGCTCCTCGAAGAAACGCCGATCTTAGGCGTCCCGCGAGGGAGCCGGGTCGCGCCCGCGACTGGCAATAAAAAGCCGCGGCGAGCCGCGGCTTTTCGATCGGGCCGAAGCCCGAGGCTCGAGTCGAAGGTCAGGCGAGGACGCGAATGTTCGCGGCCTGCAGGCCCTTCTGGCCTTGCTTGACTTCGAATTCCACGCGCTGGTTCTCAGCGAGCGTCTTGAAGCCGTTGCCCTGGATGTCGCGGAAGTGGGCGAAGAGGTCGGCGCCGCCCGCGTCTTGCGCGATGAAGCCGAAGCCCTTGCTTTCGTTGAACCACTTCACGGTTCCGGTCTGGGTCGTCATGGGAGAAGTTCCTATCTATGGAGAAATGAACGCGCAGCAACATGCGGCGCATGCAGCGACACTCAAGAGCCGATCAGGGGGATTTCAAACGCCCGCCGCGAGGACCGCGGGGGTGGAACGAGAATCACGAACAACCACTGTCTTGCGTATAACTGTGCCGCTAATGTACACGAGGATGCCTTGATGCCGCTCGACACCTCTCATGGCCCTGATGGCGACGCACCCTGGAAGCACGACGGCGTGCGCGTCATCCCGGCCGATCGGCTCGACCCGAACACCGCGCAGACGCCTGGAATGGACCGCAAGGCGGCGATCTCCTTCGCCCGCGTCGGCGCGCAAAAGCTCTGGGCCGGGACGGTCCACATCCATCCCGACGCGAAGACCGGCGCGCATCACCACGGCCCGCTCGAGAGCGTGATCTACGTCGTCAAGGGGCGTGCCCGCATGCGGTGGGGCAACGCGCTCGAGTTCACGGCCGAGGCTGGTCCGGGCGACTTCATCTACGTTCCTCCCTACGTGCCGCACCAGGAGATCAACGCCAGCGCGAGCGAGACGCTCGAGTGCGTCCTGTGCCGCAGCGACGGCGAGGCTGTCGCGGTCAGCATCGACATCGAGCCGGTCGAAAAGCCCGAGACCGTGCGCTGGATCGACCCGACCCATCCGCATGGCTGAGCCGACACTGCGTCTCTCGGTCCTCGACCAGTCGGTCTCGCTCGCCGGCAGCAGCGAGGACGCGGCGATCCGCGACACGGTCTCGCTCGCCGAGCATTGCGAACGGCTCGGCTATACGCGCTTCTGGGTCAGCGAGCACCACGGCCTGCCGACCATCGTCGGCTCGGCACCGGAAATCCTGATGGCGGCGATCGCGGCGCGCACGTCGATGATCCGCATCGGCAGCGCCGGCGTCATGCTGCCGCACTACAGCGCGCTGAAGGTGGCGGAGCAGTTTCGCGTCCTCGAGGCGCTGGCGCCGGGCCGCATCGACCTCGGCGTCGGCCGGGCGCCCGGCGGCGACATGCGAACGGCACGCGCCCTCAACCCGAACGCGAGCCACGCTGCCGAGGACTTCCCGATCCAGGTGCGCGACCTGCATGCCTGGACTTCGCTCGGTACGCACGCCGGAATCACGGCGCATCCGCTCGGGCCGCATGCGCCCGAGCTGTGGATTCTCGGCAGCTCCGACTACGGCGCTCAGCTCGCCGCACACTTCGGCCTGCCCTATGCCTTCGCCTATTTCTTCACCGACGGGCAGGGCGCCGAGGAGGCGATGACGCTCTATCGCGAGCGCTTTCAGCCGAGCGAGCGCCATCCCGAGCCGCAGGCGACCTTGTGCGTCTGGGCCCTCGCCGCCGACAGCGACGAGGAAGCAGCGTACTTTGCGCTGTCGCGCGACCGCTGGCGCATCGACCGGCAGCGCGGCGTGCTCGGCCCGCTGCAGTCGCCCACGGAAATCGCCAGGCGCGGCTTCAGCGCGGCCGAGGACGCGATGCTGGCGCCGATGCGCGCCAAAGCCTTTGTCGGCTCGGTGCAGACGGTCGCCGCCAAACTGCGCGCTCTGGCGAGCGACTTCATGCTCGGTGAGGTCGTCATCAACACCTGGGCGCACGACCCGGCAGTGCGACGGCGTTCCTATGCCCTGCTGGCCGGCGAATTCGACTTGAAGGCGCCGTCGAGCGACGCGCCTAGTGCGGCAGCCGACCGTAGGTGAGGCGGCGCCACACGTGCTCGACGGGCCCGAAGCGAAAGTGCGACAGCCACCAGGCGCTGAGCGGCAGCTGGATCGCGAAGTAGAGGGCCACGGCGAGCAGCATCTCGGCCAGAGGCGACGTCTTGCCCCAGTAACCGAGGCCCCAGCGATAGAAGACGAAGAGCGCCATCAGCGTCTGCAGCAGGTAGTTGCTGAGCGGCATGCGGCCGGCATAGGCGAAGACGCGAAGCAACGGGGCCGAGGCGGGCGCGCTCGCCAGGCGAACCAGCGTCAGGGCATAGAAACACATCAGCGACGCGCGGCCGATCGTTCGCGCGAGCGCGGCGGCGAAGTTCTCTGCTCCCTCGGGGATCGTCGCGCCGCCCGCCGCCCACCACAGGCCGCCCGTGGCCAGGGCGATGGCAAGCGCCGCCCATTGCGCGCGCCGCACCTGCGGACCCAGCTTGGCGAGCCGCTCGATCCAGCCGCGGCGGCCGACGTAGAAGCCGAGCAGGATGCCGGTGGCCATCTGGACGAAGAACCCGGCGACGGTGAACAGCCCCATCGGCGAAGCGTAGGCCCAGGCGAAGACGCGCATCGTCTCGCGCACCGCGTCGAAAAAGCTTCCCTCGCCGAAAGCGACGTCGTTCGATCCGGCGAACTGGTAGAACTCGAAGGTTGCGAGCATCGTCGTCTCGTTCGAGAACAGTCGGGTCGAGAGTACGTCGGCCGCGGCTGGATAGACGAGGCACAGGCCGAGCAGCGCGAGCAGCGTGGTGTCGGGGACGCGGCGGATCGCCAGCAGCATGAAGCCGAGCACGGCGTAGGCGACGAGCACGTCGCCCATCCACAGGAAGGCGGCATGGACGAGGCCGATCGCGAGCAGCACGGCGAGCCGGCGCAGGTAGACGAAAGTCGCCCGGACCGGGTCGGCAGCCTCGAGCCGGCGCAGCTGCAGTGTGAAGCCGATGCCGAAGACCATGCCGAACATGAGATTGAACTTGCCAGCGAAGAGCAGCTCGCGCAGGGCGACGACGCTGCCGTCGAGGCCGCCGCCCTGCGCGGGCGGCGTGAAGATCGAATGCGCGAAGGTCGGCATGTTCATAATGAAGATGCCGAAGAGCGCAAAGCCGCGCAGCATGTCGAGCACCTCGATGCGGCGCGCCGCAGGCAGAGGCTCGTAGGCCGGCGCCGGCGCGCTGGCGTCGTGGGGGTCGCTCACGGCAGCGACGGTATCAAACCGGCCGGCGTGCGGACCCGTTGACGATCATCGAAAGGCAGCGTATCCATGTTCGACACCGCCATCGCCGGTAGCCTGCCCAAGCCTTCGTGGCTCGCCGAGACGGAAAAGCTCTGGCCCGAATGGAAGGCCAGCGGTGCCGAGCTCGAGCGTGCCAAGGCCGACGCGACGCTGCTCTGGCTCAAGGTCCAGGAAGACGCGGGTCTCGACATCGTCGGCGACGGCGAGCAGTCGCGCCAGCACTTCGTGCACGGCTTTCTCGCCCGCGTCGAAGGCATCGACTTCGAGCACAAGGTGAAGATGGGAATCCGCAACAACCGCTACGACGCGATGGTGCCGCAGGTGATCGGGGCGCTGCGCCTCGCCGGGCGCGTTCATGCGAGCGAGGCGCGTCTCGTTCGCGCACACACGAAGCGCCTGCTCAAGTTCACGCTGCCCGGCCCGATGACGATCGTCGACACGGTCGCCGACTGCTACTACGGCCAGGGCAGGGAGGGCCGCATCAAGCTGGCGTTCGCGTTTGCGGAGCTGCTCAACGAGGAAGCGCGCGGGCTCGAGGCCGATGGCGTCGACATCGTCCAGTTCGACGAGCCCGCCTTCAACGTCTACATGGCCGACGCCGCCGAGTGGGGCGTCGCCGCGCTCGAGCGCGCCGCCGCGGGCCTCGAATGCAAGACGGCGGTGCACATCTGCTACGGCTACGGCATCAAGGCCAACGTCGACTGGAAAGCGACGCTCGGCGACGAATGGCGCCAGTACGAGCAGGTGTTTCCGGCGCTCGCGAAGAGCGCGATCGACCAGGTCTCGCTCGAGTGCATCCATTCGCACGTGCCGCCCGAGCTGATGCGCCTGCTCGCCGGCAAGGACGTGATGGTCGGCGTGATCGACGTCGCGTCCGATGCGATCGAGACGCCGGAGGCGATCGCCGAAACGATCGGCCGGGCGTTGCAGTTCGTGCCGAAGGAGCGACTGATCCCGTGCACGAACTGCGGCCTGGCGCCGATGCGCCGCGACGTCGCCGAAGCCAAGCTCGCCGCGCTCGCGCAGGGCGCGGCGCTGGCGCGCCAGCGTTTCGCGTGAAGCACCGGCGATGAGCCAGGCGCCGTTCGCCGCGACGATCACGCCGCCCGGGCAGGCGACGGCGGCGCTAGCCGGCCGGGGCTACGCGGTGCTCGACCCGCCCGGCTTCGCGACGCTGACCGCGAGCTCGCTCGCAGAGCGCGACGCATGGCGTCCCGCGTGGAACGACCTGCCGGCCGACAACTACCTGCGCGACGGCGGCCACTATCGGCGGCGGCGCCACTCGTGCTTCATCGTGCGGGGCGATTCGGTCGAGTCGGTGCCGCATCGCGCGCACTGGCAGCCGCTCGAATACAACGCGCTGCACGGCGGGATCGAGCGCTGGTTCGAGCCGATCGGACCGGTCATCGTGGCGAGCCCGGCGTGGCTGAAGATGCTGAAGACGATGGGCGGGCTGGCGTCGTCGCTGCGCCGGTGCGACCAGCCGTGGTACCTGGAAGCGCACCAGTTCCGCATCGACACGACCGACGGCATCGGCCGGCCGACGCCCGAAGGCGCGCACCGCGACGGCGTCGACCTTGTCGCCGTCGTGCTCGTCGATCGGCGCGGCGTCAAGGGCGGCGAAACGCGCGTCTTCGACGCCGACGGCCCGACCGGCGAGCGCTTCACCCTCGTCGACCCGTGGACCTGCCTGCTCCTCGACGACACGCGCGTGATCCACGAAAGCACGCCGATCCAGCCGCTCGAAAGCGACGGGCATCGCGACACGCTGGTGCTGACCCTGCGCAGCGGCGGCTTTCAGGGTCCGCCGGCCGGCTCGTCCAGCGATCGAACTCCGCGTCGCGATCCCTCGTGAGCCTGCGCCCGCAAAAGCGCAGGCTGCGCCTCCACGCTCATGGAAGTTTCGCGACCTTCTCGACCTGGCCGAGGCCCACCCAGCCCGCTGATGGCCTCGGCCTGCCTCAACGTCGCGCAAGCGGCCGGCACAGCGCTGCCGGCTTGCACGGCCGCCGCAAGCAAGGCAGAGCGGGATCGATCCAGCGAATCGCATCAAGGCGTTTCTCCAGGAGGTGATGATGCAGGTTCGCAATCTTGCGTGTGGCGCTGCCGATCACAGGTTCAGCAAGCCGGCGTTGCCGATGATGTAGTTCGTGCCGCTGGCCGGACCGGTCTTTTGCACCGGCGAGGCGTAGTGGCCGGTGTTGTCCGCACCCTGCACGCTCGGGTTCCATGTGTTGCCGACCGCCTGCGCCGGACCGACCGAGGTGAGATTGAGTTTCAGCCCGGTCCCCGTGTTGCCCGTGAAGGTGTTGCCGCCGGCATCGGCCTGGGTGCCGAGGTCGGCGCTGACGCCGTTGAAGAGCGCCACGCCGGCGCCGGCGTTGCTCGAGACGACGCTGTTGCGCAGCTTCAGCGAGCCGGCGGCGCCGTCGAGCGAAATGCCCGTTGCGTTGCCGGTAAAAGAGGAGCCGGCGATGTCGAAGCTCGTGCCGGCCAGGCCGGCCCAGCTGATCGCGTTGACGTTGTTGCTGAAGCTCGCGCCGTTCATCGTCACGACGGCCGTCGAGCCGAAGCCGATCTCGGCGGCGATGCCGTTGCCCATGTGCGCAATCGTTGCCTGCGTGATCTGGATCGTCGCTGCGGCCGTGCCGCCGCGAACGCAGATGCCGGCGCTGGGGCCGTTCGAGATCTGCGAGTGATCGAGCGTCACGTTGCCGGGGCCGCTGATGACGATGGCGCTTGCGGTCGGGCAGTTGCCGGCGATGCCGATCGAATCGATCAGGGAGTTGTTGTTCACCACGAGGCTGGCCGTTCCCGACACCGATATTCCGGTGGCGGTGCGGTTGCGCAGCGTCACGCCGGACAACGTCAGCGCGCTGTTGCCGGCCGCGGCGAGGAACCCACCGCCGAACGCCGGCGAGCCGAGGCCGTTACCGTCGATGACGCCGCCCTGGATCGTTAGCTGCGCGTTGCCGCCCAGAACCAGGATCGAGCCGAAGCCGCCAGGCAGCGCGGCAGTGTAGGTCGCGTTCGCCAGCGCGCCGGGCGTCATCGTCGCGACGACGCTGCCGCCGAGGTTGACGGCGCCCATG
>DATMGW010000202.1:0-13282 GCA_035555295.1 Caldimonas sp. | reverse complement strand
GGCGGCGCGCCGCCGCGACGAGGCGCTGCCGCACTTCGAGACCGGCGCGCGCATGATCGCCGAAGCCGCTGGCGCCGACGCGCCACTCGCCCTGCGCTCGCGCTCGGCACGCGCCCTCACGCTCGCCCGTCTCGGCCGTCTCGACGAATCGGATCGTGCCTTCGCCGCCCTCGCCGCGGCGCCCTTTGCCGGCCCGGACAAGGCCACGCATGCGCTCCGGCTGGCGACCTTGCGTAGCCTGCAGGGCCGGCATGACGAGGCGATCGCCCTCGCCCGCCCGGCCGTCGACGCCTTGAGCTCGTACCCTTCGAAGATCGTCCGCGCGGTAGCGAACAGCACGCTCGGCACCGTGTTGCTGGCTGCCGGCCGACCGGAAGAGGCCATCGTGCCGCTGCGCGAAGCGGCGCGCCTTTACGCCGAAAAGCAGCTCGTGATGTCGTCCGATCGCGCTGATGCGATCACTGCCCTCGGCCGCGCCGAAGCGCTGGCTCAGTACACCGCCGCGGGCGCGAAGCGCTGACCCCAGGTCGCCGCGCCCACGGCGCGCGACGCCTGCCGCCAGCGTGCCCGTCGAAATAAATTCACCGTCCGTGGCAGCTTCGGACCGCCCGTCACGTCCTGAGGAATAAGCGCCGCCATCTCGCGATGGCACCGCTTCACGACTCATCGACGGAGCAGCCATGCCCACAGACTTTCCGGCGTCCTGCCGACCGCGCCCGGCTAACCGCGTTGCCCGCTGGGCAGTCGCAGCTCTCGCGTCATGCGACGGCGCGTCCGCGTTCGCTCACTGGAGCGCGCTCATGCCATCGCACGTCACTCCACGGCGGGCCTCGGGCCTGCTTTCGCGTCTGGCACATTGCGCGCCGGCGGCGCTGCTCCTCGTCCTGGCCGCCTGCGGCGGCGGCAGCGGCGACGGCACGACGACGCCTCCGCCTGCGCCGGTCGTCACGGCGGCGACCGCTGCGTTCAGCGCAGCGGGCAACGCGACGGCGAACCAAGCGATCGTCTTCGACGCCAGCGCCTCGACCTCGAGCGACGGCAGCGCCCTCAGCTACAGCTGGGATTTCGGCGACGGCCAGCACGGCGGCGGCAAGACCATCGCGCGCAGCTTCGCGACGGCCGGAACGCATACCGTGACCCTGACCGTCGTCGACGGCGTGGCGCGCAGCGCGACCCGGTCGCACGACGTCGCCGTCACCGCGGCCGCGGCGGGCGCGAACGTGACGGTGAATGGCCACATCACCGGCCTCGACGGCACGGCCATCGAAGGCGTGGTCGTCACGCCGATCGGCAGCAGCGCGACAGCGACGAGCGACGCGATGGGCGGCGTCGACCTGTCGGTTCCAACCGGCGTGCCGGTCTCGCTGAAGCTCACGAAGGCCGGGCTCGCCGACCAGTTCGTCAGCCTGACGCTTCCCCTGGGCACCGGCAGCGACGCCTACTTCGAGGCGACGCTGCGCCCGCGCGACGCGGCACAGACGCTCGCCGACGCGGCAGCCGGCGGCAGCCTCGCCGGCCGCGACGGCGCCGGCGTCAGCCTGCCTGCCGGCGCGCTCGTCGACGGTTCCGGGACGGCGGTGGGCGGCCCGGTGCAGATCTCGATCACGCCGGTCGACGTGACCCAGCCCTTCGCCGGAGGCTTTCCCGGCGCGTTCGACGGCATCCGCGCCGACGGCACGACCACGCCCATCGTCAGCTTCGGCACCGTCGAGTTCGCGATCTATGCTGGCGCCAATCGCCTCCAGCTCGGCGCCGGCAAGACGGCGACCATCGTCTTGCCGATCTACGCCGCAAAGCGCCCCGACGGCAGCGTCGTCGCCGCAGGCGACACGATCCCGCTCTGGTCGCTCGACGAGACGACTTCGATCTGGATCCAGGAAGGCACGGGCACGGTCATCGCGTCCGCCGATTCGCCTTCCGGCCTGGCGATGCAGGCGAGCGTCTCGCACTTCAGCTGGTGGAACAGCGACATCGGCTTCAGCCCCTACGGCCCGCAGCCCAAGTGCGTCTACGACACCGACTCCGGCATTCCCGGCGGCGAAGACACCTTCGCGACGGCGACCATCTGCAACATGCTGGCCGACATGGACCGCGGCGGCGGCGCGGCCGCTGCCGCGCGCGCCCGTCCGCTCGCCGCGCCGAGAGCGACGCCGCTGCCGCCGCAGATCGCGGGGTACTCGCGGCGCGTCTTCCTGCCGATCGCCGGCGGCGTCACGATTCCCGTACCGGCCAATCTCGATGTCGATCTGAACGCCATCGCGCTCAACGGCACGTGGTCCGGCCGCGCCGTCGTCAACGGACCGGTCGGCCTGCAGGAGCAGGTGCTCGTGAAAATGCGCCCGATCGCATCGACCGGAACGACGCCCGAGGCCATCGTCATTCCGTTCGACTCGACGCGTTCCCTGCAGACCGGGCAGACCGCGCTCTACAGCTTCAGCGGCAGCGCCGCGCAATTCGCGAGCATCACGATCAGCGATGCGAACGGATCGAATCTCTCGGGCCACGTCCGCCTCCTGCAGGGAACGACGGCTCTGGCCAGCGGCGATTTCACCGTCTTCGGCGGCGGCAGCATCGTCTATGCGCTGCCCGCCGACGGGACCTATCTCGTCGAGGTGACCGGAACGGCCAACACGCCCGGCGCCTACCGACTGCAGGTCGACCTGCTCGGCGGCAGGCAGAGCGAGTCGATCGCCTTTGCCTTCGACGTCACGAAATCGCTCGGCGCCTACGCGAGCTATCGCGGCAGCTTCGCCGTCGGCGCGGCGACGATCGCCTACATCGGCTACAACAACTCGGGCGGCGGTGCGCATCTCGTTCGCGTCGCCGGCAGCGACGGCAGCACGCTCTACAGCGCCAACCTGGGTGCGGGCTTCACGCCGCTGACGATCGCGCTGCCCGCCGCCGGCACCTATTCGATCGACGTCGCGCCCGTCAACGCGCAGTTCGCCAATTTCCGCGTCACCGGCGAGCCGACGCAGTGGCAGCCGTTCTCGCCCGGGCTGGCCGTCTCGTCGTTCTTCGCAGTGTCCGACCTTCACGCCGATCGCAACGGCGCGCCGGTGGTCGGCGTGTTCGGCCAGACCATGGTCGCGGGGCGCACGCACTCGCTCTTCCAGCTTCGCCGCTGGAGCGGATCGGCATGGCAGAGCGTCGGCCCCGACATCGACGGCGGCCTGTCCTGCAACGGCTTCGAACGGCTCGCCTTCGCCTTCGATTCGACCAACCAGCCGGTCGTCGTCTCGGTCGCGCAAACCCTGGCCGGCGGCAGCGTCACGGCGATGCAAAAGCTCGTCGCCGGCGCCTGGACGCCGGTCGGTCCGAACGGCGGCGCCTTGCCCGCCGCAGGCGTCTACGCCAGCGGCTGCCAGAGCACGCCAAAGCTCGTCCTCGACGCCGGCGACGCTCCCATCGTCGCCTATCGCAGCGACAACGCCGTGGTCATTCAGCGCTTCGACGGCAACAACTGGCTCGGCCTAGCCAGCGCCAGCGCCAGCGCCGACAGCTTCTACTCGATCAACGGCGACTTCGACCTGCGCTTCGATCCATCGAACCAGCTCTACTTCGCGCTCTCCGCAAGCGGCGTGCTCACCGTCCAGCGCTTCACTTCGGGCAGCTGGCAGAGCGTCGGCCCGAACGGCGGACAACTGCCGCAGCCGGGCATCACCGGCCTGAACGAACCGCAGATCGGCTTCGACGGCAACGGCAGTCCGGTGGTCGCGAGCATCGCCGGCGTCGGCATCGGCGTCTGGTCGTCCGGCGTCGCGCTGCATCGCTTCGACGGCAGCACCTGGACGACGAGCGGCGGCTACCAGGCCGAGCCGAACAGCTACCTCAACAACACGCCGACGCTCGGCTTCGCGATCTTCCGCGGCGATCCGCTCGTTGCCTGGAGCGAGCAGTCGCGCGACAAGGGCATCGCCTCGCCGATCGTGCAGCGCAACACCGCCGCCGGCTGGAGCGCTTTCGGCCCCGACATCGGCGAGATCCCGCAGTTCACGCCCCATGCCATCACGCCAGACGTTGCCGCCCTCGGCGCGCGGCTGCTCGTCGTCGGCGGCGTGCTGTACCAGACGATCATCGTCGACACGGCGCCAAACTATGCGAGTCCGGCACCGACCCTCGTGCTGCTGCGCTACGTCGGGCCCTGAGGCCCATAGAATCCGCCGCGTTGCGCGAGCGACGCGGCGAGACTTTCGAAGGAGACTGGCCATGCGGCGACGACACGGACTGAGCCTGCTCTGCATGACCGCTCTCGCGGCGCTCGCGCCGTCGGCCGGCGCGCAATCGACGGTCGAGCCGGCCAAGCGCAAGCCCGACCTCGGCGACGTCGCCGAAGGGAGCTATCACGGCGACGTCATCTCCGACTCGAAGGGCTCTTCGCACAACGAAGTGACGCTGACGATCACGCGGATCGGCGTCAACCGCGTCCGCATCGGTTCCGACTATCCGCGCCTGCCGGTGGTCGAGGTCGCGCTGTCGCGCGCGCTCGACAAGATCGTCCAGGCGCGCGGCAACACCGCCTTCGTCTACGACTGGGCGAAGAAGCCCGCCCGGCTCGACGTGAGCTTCAACAACGAGGTGAGCTGGAGCGGCACGAAGCAGTGAGGGAGCCGGTGCAGAGCGCATCCGGCGCGGCGCCGGCTCCGTACTGCCTCCGATGACCGCGACGCAGCGCTTCCTTGTCCTCGCCACGTTCGCCCTCGCCGCGGCGCTCGCGCTCGTCGCCTGCGCGCCGCTCGGCACGCTCAACGCGCTCGCCCGCAGCGACACCTACAAGGCGACGCCCGACGTCGCCTACGGCCCCCTGGCGCGGCAAAAGCTCGACGTCTATGCGCCGGTCGGCGCTGCGCCCGCGTCCGGCTGGCCGGTCGTCGTCTTCCTCTACGGAGGCTCGTGGAACAGCGGCGAGCGCGCCGACTACCGGTTCATGGGCGAAGCCCTCGCCTCACGCGGCGTGCTCGTGCTGGTCGCCGACTACCGCCGCTATCCCGAAGTGCGCTATCCCTCGTTCCTCGAAGACAGCGCCCGGGCGCTGGCCTGGGGCCTCGAGCACGCGAAGCAGCTCGGCGGCGACCCGCACCGCGTCTTCGTCATGGGGCACAGCGCCGGCGGCTACAACGCGGCGATGCTCGCCCTCGATGCGCGCTGGCTGGCCAGCGTCGGGCATCGTCCGGGCGAGCTCGCCGGCTGGATCGGCCTGGCCGGCGCCTACGAATTCCTGCCGCTGGGCCCCGACTCGCCGGCCCGCCCTGTCTTCTTCCACCCGGACTATCCGCCGCGCACGCAGCCGATCGACGACGTGACGCGGGATTCGCCGAAGGCGTTCCTCGCCGCGCCGATCGACGACAAGGTCGTGAGTCCGCAACGCAGCACCCTGGCGATGGCGGCAAAGCTGCGCGCCGCCGGCGTACCGGTCGAGTTGCACCTGTACGACGGCATCACGCATTCGCTCCTCGCCGGCGTGTTCGCGCGGCCGCTGCGCGGCCTCGCTCCGGCGCGCGACGATGTGAGCGCCTGGATCAACGCAAACTGACGGCGCTCGCCTCGTACACCTCCAGCGTCGCAGGATGCGCCGACAGCGCGGCGACCTGCACAGCGAATGCGCGCGACGCCGGCACGCGAAAGTGCGCATCGAGCGCGGCGCGGTCGGCCCAGCGTTCGAAGAAGACGAGGCGAAGGCCGTCGTTCGCGTCGACGGCGACGCCGTGCTCGAGGCAGCCGGGCTCGGCCCGCGATCGCGCGACGTGCTCGAGGCTCAGCGCGCGCAACTCGGCGAAGGTGTCGGCGCGAGCCGCGATGGTTCCGGTGACGATCAGCATGACGGGGTCGGCGGCGAGGGTGGGTCGATCATCGTAGCCCGCGGCGCGGAGACGACACAATAGCTCGTCGCCCTTCGTCCCGCTCGCCTTTGTCCCGACTCGTCCCGCTTGCCTTCGTCCTCGGCGCCGCCCTCGCCGGCCCGGCGCCGGCGCGGGCCGACGACGCGTCGGTCATCATTCCTTCGGCACACGCCCGCCTCGGCTTCGAGCGCGTGCGCTTCGGCAACGACAGCGAACGCGTCGGCCTGGTCGGCGCGAGCTACCTCGTCGACGTCGGCGGCGTTCCCGGCCTCTCGCTCGGACCGTCGGTCTACGGCGCGGTGAGCGGCAACCAGGGCGGCTTCTTCAGTCTCGGCGGCGAGGCCGCGTGGCGACAGCGCCTCGTCGGCCCGCTCGGCGTCGAGCTGGGCGTCTATGCCGGCGGCGGCGGCGGCAACGGCGGGGCGCCAGGCAACGGCCTGATGCTGCGCCCGCACGCCGACCTGGTCTGGGACCTCGGCGCCGTCGCGCTCGGCGTCTCGATCTCGCGCATCCGCTACTCGAACGGCGTCATCGACGGCACGCAGCTCGGCCTCGTTCTCAACGCAAGCAACGACTTCCGCTTCATCTCGGCCGAGCGGATCGGCGAGCCGTTGCGGTCTGCGGGTCGCGCCGGCGTCGGCTTCGATCGCGTCCAGTTCGTCGCCGGCGTCTATCGCACGCCGGCCGGCAAGACGCTGCTCGACGGCCAGCCCCTGCCGCGCAGCATCAGCACGCTCGGCGTGCGCGCCGAGCAGTCATGGGGCAGCAACGGCTTCTGGGGCATCGAGGCGAATCGGGCGGCGCGCGGCGGCGTCGGCGGCTACGCCGAGGTGCTCGGCACGACCGGCCTGGAAGCCGAGGCCGTCAGAGGCGTGCTCACCCTCGGCGGCCGCGTCGCGCTGGGTGCCGGCGGCGGCGCGGGGGTCTCCACCGGCGGCGGTCTGCTCGCCAAGGCGGCGCTCTACGGCGTCGTTCGCCTGACGAACGACCTGGGTGTTTCGCTCGAAGGCGGCGTATCGCGCGCACCGAACGGCAACTTCAGCGCCGTGCAGGGGTCGGCGGCGCTCGTCTGGGCGCTCGACAGCCCCGACAGCAGCGGCGCCGCTGCACGTCCTTCGCGCACCGACTTCAGCGCCGGCGCCGTGAGCCACGACGCACCGCGCCTCGACGGCAGCACGCACCGGCTGAGCGCGGTCACGCTCAAGATCGATCGCTTCCTCGGCGCCGGCGTCTACGTATCGGGCGAGGCGCTCGGAGCGACCGGCGGCGCGGCCGGCGGCTACTCGGGCGCGCTCGTCGGCGCCGGCTGGAACCAGCGCTTCGGCGAGCGCCTGCACGCCGGAGCCGAGTTGCTCGTCGGCGCGTCGGGCGGGGGCGGCGTCGAGAGCGGCGGCGTGCTCCTGCAACCGCGCGTCTACGCCGGCGTTCAGCTCACGCCGGCCATCGCGCTGCGGGTCGGCGCCGGCCGCATCAAGGCTTCGCACGGCCCGCTCGACAGCACGCTCGTCGACGCGTCGATCGTCTTCACCTACGGCGTCTCGAGCGGCAACTGAAGAAAGACGCGATACGCTGCGCCTGTCGAGGCCGGTGAGCGCGCCTACGCCGTCCGGAACAAGGACTTCAGCATGGATGCGGTTCATCAGATCCTGGCCTTCAATGCCGGCCGCGACCTCGAGGCGTTGCGCATCAAGTACCGAACGATGCGCGGCGGCGCGTTCGCGTTTCTGCGCGGCACCGCCCCTCTCTTCTACGAACGACTGCGGCGTCGCGGCGTCTTCAGGTCGGCACCGCTGGTCTGGTCGTGCGGCGATCTGCACCTCGAGAACTTCGGCAGCTACAAGGCCGACAACCGCCTCGTCTATTTCGACATCAACGACTTCGACGACGCCGCCCTCGCCCCGGCCAGCTGGGACCTGGTGCGAATGCTCGCGAGCGTCTGGGTCGCCGCCGACCGCATCGCCGTCACGGCCGGCGAGGCACGGCGACTGTGCAGCGCGTTCCTCGACGCCTACGCCGCGTCGCTCGCCGCGGGCAAGGCGTACTGGATGGAACGCGAGACGGCACAAGGCCTGGTCCGCGAGCTCCTCGACGGGCTGCGCAATCGCGATCGTCCGCGCTTCATCGCCGGGCGGACCCGCATCGTCGGCAAGCGCAGGGTGCTGCGCGTCGACGGGAAGAAGGCGCTCGCCGCCTCTGCAGCGCAGCGCGCCGCAGTGCTGGACTTCATGTCGAAGTTCGCGCCGACCCGACCCGACCCGCGCTTCTTCACCGTCCTCGACGTGGCACGGCGCGTTGCCGGCGTCGGCAGCCTGGGCCTCGACCGCTATGCCGTCCTGGTCCGCGGCAAGGGTTCTCCGGACGGCAACTACCTCCTCGACCTGAAGCAGTCCATGCCCTCGGCGTTGGCGCCACGCCTGCAGGTCGCGCAACCGCAATGGCAGACCGAGGCGCATCGCGTGGTCGCGATTCAGCGCCGCCTCCAGGCGGTCTCCATCGCCTTCCTGCATGCGGTCGACGTTGCCGGCGAGGCGTTCGTCCTGCGCGGCCTGCAGCCTTCCGAGGATCGCGTGACGCTGGATCGGTCGATCCAGAAGGCGGCCGAGCTGCAACAGGTCGTCGCGACGATGGGCCGGCTCGTCGCCTGGGCGCAGCTGCGCAGCTCCGGCCGCGAAGGCTCGGCCACTACCGACGAGCTGATCGATTTCGGCCAGCGCCGGAAATGGAAGGACAAGCTGCTCGCCGCGTCGCAGGATTGCGCCGCGCAGGTTCGCGCCGACTCGGCCGCCTTCGACGCCGCCTACGACGACGGCGCCTTCGATGTCTGACGAGCCGCCGGGCGACGGCCGCGGCGCCGCAGCGACGCCTGCGTCGACGTGGCGCGATGTCGGCGCGGGGCTCAGCGTCGCCGGCTTGCTGCTACCCGAGGCCGTCGCCTACGCCGGCCTGGCCCGGCTGCCTGCGGTCCACGGCTTGACGGCGGCACTCGCCGGCTTGGGCGTCTACGCGCTCTTCGGGCGCAGCCGCTTTGCGATCGTCGCGCCGACCTCGTCGACAGCCACCCTTGCCGCCGCCGCCGTGCTGACGATGCAGGATTCCCCCGGCGCCGCCGCCGACCCGGTGGCCTACGCGCAGGCGCTGCTGGCCCTGACCCTGCTCGCCGGCGCGGCACTGCTCGTGCTCGCGTGGGCGCGCCAGGGGCAGCTGTCGTCGTTCGTGTCGCGGCCGGTGTTGCGCGGCTTCGCTTTCGCGCTGGCGATCACGATCGTCGTCAAGCAACTCCCCGATGTCCTGGGCCTGGCCCTGCCGCGAGGAACGAGCGCCGACCCGTGGCACGTGCTCGAGTTCGCGCTGGCGCACGCGCGCGACTGGCACGCGCCGAGCGTCGCCGTCGCCCTCGTCGCCGGGATCGGCGTCGCCGCAGTGAGGCGATGGTCGCGCTGGCCGGCGTCGCTCCTCGTCATGGCGCTGGCGATCGTCGCCGCGTACGGCCTCGACCTGCACGCGATGGGCGTGGCCGAAGTCGGCCGCATCGAGCGCCCGGCGTTGCGCATCGGCCTGCCCGACCTGCCCATGGCCGAGTGGCTGCGTGCCGGCGAGCTGGCGACCGGCCTGGTCGTGCTCGTCTTCGCCGAATCGTGGGGCAGCATGCGAGCGATGTCCCTGCAGCACGGCGACACGCTCGACGCCAATCGCGAGCTCTGGGTCCTCGGCGCGTGCAACGTCGGCGCCGCCCTGCTCCAGGGAATGCCCGTCGGCGCGGGATTCTCGGCGACCGCGGCCAACGCCACGGCCGGCGCCAGCAGCCGCCGCGCCGGCGCGGCAGCATGGCTCGTCATGGCGTTGGCGATCGCCTTCGCGTTGCCGGCGTTGCAGCTGCTGCCGCGGCCGGTGCTCGCGGTCGCGGTGATCAGTGCGCTCTGGCACGCCCTGTCGGTCCGGCCCTTGCTCTCGGTCTGGCGCATGCGTCGCGATCGCACACTGGTCATCGCCGCCGTTGCCGCGGTGCTCGTCCTCGGCGTCCTCTACGGCATGCTCGTGGCGATCGCGATCTCGCTGATCGACGCCTTGCGCCGCTTCAGCCAGCCTGTCGTTCACGAGCTCGGGCGACTGGGATCGTCGCGCGACTTCGTCGTCCTCGCCGACCACCCGAATGCCGCTGCGCTCCCCGGCCTGCTGATCCTGCGTCCCGAGGCCCCCTTGTTCTTCGCCAGCGCCGAGCGGGCGGTCGTCGAGATCATGGGACGCATGCACAACCGCCCGGCGCTCGGCGCAGTGATCGTCAGCCTCGAGGAAAGCGCCGATCTCGACAGCACGGCCGTCGAGTGCCTGATCGAATTGCGGCAGCGCCTGCAAGGCAGCGGAGTCGAGCTGCTGCTGGCACGCGTCAAGGAATCGGTGCGCGAACTGCTCGGCCATTGCGACCCGCAGGGGGTCGGTCTGGCCGGGCGGATGTTCTGGAGCGTCGACGATGCGGCGCAGGCGCGGGCCGGGCAACGCATCGGCTGAGCGCCGCCTGCCGCCGCGCCGATGCCGCAGCCGGCGACGGTGACAAGCACTTCATCTCCTCACGCGGGCTCTTCCTTCATCCATGTCACCAGTAGCGTGTAGGCGACGGCGAGAACGACCGGCCCGACGAAGAGGCCCGACAGGCCGAAGGCGATCAGCCCGCCGATGACGCCGATGAAGATCAGGAGCAGCGGCAGATCGGCGCTGCGGCGAACCAGCAGCGGCCGAAGAACGTTGTCGAGCAGGCTCGCGACGAGCGACCAGACGAGCAGCAGCGTCCCCCACACCGGATGGCCGGTCCAGTAGACCCAGACCACCGCCGGGATCAGGACGACCAGCATGCCGATCTGGGCGATGCACAGCACGAACAGCAGCACGGTCAGCAACCCGGCGAACGGAACGCCGACGACCGCCAGCCCCACGCCTCCCAGCACCGCCTGGATCGCGGCGGTCAGGCCGACGCCCAGCGCGACGCCGCGGATCGCCTGGCCGGCCAGATGCACGAGGTCTTCGCCATGCTGGCCGCCGAGGCGGCGGCCGAGCCGCAGCACCGCGGCCGCGGCCGCCTCGCCGTGCGCGTACATGAATGCGGAAAGACCGAGCGTGAGGAGGAACTCGATCGCCAGGTAGCCGACGTTGCCGGCGCGCAGGACGAACCACGTCGTGACGCTTCCGGCATAAGGTGCCAGGCGCAGCCACAGGCCCTCGAGACCGGTCTCGGCGACTTCGCGCCAGGCATCGGCAACGGGACCGCCGACCCCGGGCAGCCCGACCAACCAGTCCGGCGGCGCGGGCAGATGCAGGCTCGCGAGCGATCTCCCCTCGTCGACGATCGCGCCGGCGTTGGCGACGACCGTGCCCGCCGCCAGCAGCAGCGGCAAGACGAACAGCACGAGCAGGATCGCCATCATCACGCAGATGGCCAGCCCCCGGCTCTTCCACAAACGCGCTTGCAGGCGCAGCAGCAGCGGCCACGTGACGACGACGATCGCGACGGCCCAGATCGTCGCGGCGATGAACGGCCGCACGATCCAGTAGGTGGCGATGATCAGGCCGCCGATGCACAGCACTGCGAGCAGGATTCGGGCGAGGTCGCGTTGCGCTTGGGCCATGGAGGTCTTGCTGTGGTGTACTGTCGGCTGATTTCTCAGGAGCCATCATGACCGAAAAGACCGACAGCAAGCGAAGCGGCCCCGCCGCGATTCCGCAGACCCGACCGACCGGGCAGAAGCGCAGCCTCGAGCGCGGCAAGTCGACGCGCAAGAAGAATCCGGGCAAGCGCGCCAAGCAGGGCGGCAGCTGAGGCGCCGCCCGGACGGGGCGCTCAGCGCGTTGCTTCTTCGGCAGCGGTGATGAACGGCGCGCGATAGAGCCAGAGCGGGCGTCCGTCGGCGCAGCCGAAGACCCGCGTCGGCCGCCACGCGGCGACCTCGAACTCGAGGCTTGCCAGCCAGGTGCCGCTGCGCAGCTCGCGCCGTGCCTTGTCGGCCGCGCGCTGCATGCTCTCGGGACGCTGGAAGAGGTAGACGAGATCGAAGGTTGTCCAGTCGACCGACCACATGTCGGCACGGCGAACCGCGGCGAAGCGGCAGCGCCACGCGCAGGCGATCCGCAGCGGCCGGCTGCGTTCGATGCCGCTCAACGCGGCGCGCGGGAACTCGCGGCGCAACTCGACGAGCGCGTCGCCGAGACCGCAACCGGCGTCGAGGATGCGGCCTTCGCCGGGTAGAGCAAGTTGCAGGGCGAGGCCGCGCAAGGCGCCCCTCGGCGTCGGGAACAGCGGCGCGTCGCGCCACGCCCCGATCGGATAGACGAGGGCGAGCCCGCCCAGAAGCGCCAGCCAGAGCCACGCCGGAACGCCCGCGGCGAGCCCGGAAGCGGCGAGAGACAGAGGAAAGCCGAGGCCGACGAAGACGCGCCGCCACGGCGTCGCTGCCCGGCAGGCGATCGCCGCACCGAGCGCCGCGGCAACGAGCAGCGAGAGCGCCATCGACACATCGACGCCGCGCAGCGCGGTGAAGGCGAGCCAGCAGGCGGACCACGCCAGAAGCGCGGGCAGCGGCCAGAGCAGCGCCATGGCGCTCGCGATCAGTAGTCGCGCAGCTTGACGCGCAGGCGCGCGATCGACTGGCTGTGCAGCTGGCAGACGCGCGACTCGGTCACCTTCAGCACGGCGGCGATTTCCTTCAGGTTCATGTCGTGCTCGTAGTACATGCTCATCACGTACTGCTCGCGCTCCGGAAGGACCTTGATCGCCTCGACCAGCGCCGAGCGCATGCGATGGTCCTGCAGCTGCGCCAGCGGATTGGCTTCCTCGTCGGCGACGTGGCGGTCGAGGAAATCGCTGTCGCCGTCGGCGCCCGCCATGTCCTCGAGGTAGACGAGCTGGGTGCCGCGCACCTTGCCGAGCAGCTCCTGGTATTCGGTCAGCGAAATGCCCATCCCCTTGGCGATCTCGCTCTCGTGCGGGGCCCGGCCGAGCTGCTGCTCGAGCTTGGCGACCGCCGATTCGATCGAGCGCTGGTGCTTGCGCGTACCGCGCGAGAGGTAGTCGTTGCCGCGCAGCTCGTCGAGCATCGCGCCTCGGATCCGTTGCGTCGCGAAGGTCTCGAACTGCACGCCCTGCGCCGCGTCGAAGCGCGACAGCGCATCCGTGAGGCCGATCATGCCGACCTGGATCAGGTCGTCGATCTCGACGTTGGCGGGCAGCTTGGCGATCATCTGGTGGGCCAGGCGCCGGACCAGGCCGCTGTACTGCTTCAGCGTCGAGTTCAGGTCCAGCTGGCCTTTGGCGGTGTACATGGCAGCTCCGGAGATCATGAGTACGCGACGGTGGACCGCCTGGCAGGGTTCGTGGAGGAAAGGTTCGGCCGCTCGCCGCGCAACCGCCCGGCGATGAGGCGGCGCAGGTCGGGGCCGGGCGCCTCGCCGGCGTC
>DATMGW010000201.1:0-7255 GCA_035555295.1 Caldimonas sp. | reverse complement strand
GGCAGCGGTGGTGTGCAGCAGGGCGAGATCGGTGTCGGGGTCGTCGCCCACCCAGTCGGCCGGCGACTCGGTGCCGTCGCCGAGGGCGACGCTGTAGCGCAGGCCGCGCCGGTCCGCCACCGGCGGGCGGCCCGCCCGGGCCACGTGCGAATTCGTCAGCAGGTAGCCGTCGGGCGTGAAGACGAAGCCCGAGCCGCCGCCCTCGCCGTGCGCCATGCCGTCGCCGGCGACGCGAACCGCGGCGACGCTCGGTGCGACGCGGTCGACGACCGAGGTCACCGCCTGCGAGTAGGCGTCGAGAAGGAAGACGTCGTTGGCGCCCATGGCGGCTGCTCCGAAAACCGGCACGTGCGGTTGGCGCAGCGATTCGCAAGGCGCCGACCCGCCGCGATGCCGGCCGGATCCGCCGGACGGGCAGTGCCGCCGCTGCCGGCGCCCGCCGGGCCGCGGCGGTCGGGTCGACGCTGCCGACGCGCTCGCCGATGGCGGCGCCGCGCTAGGCGGCGATCGCGTCGACGTTCTTGCCGGCGCGCTCGCCGAGATGGCTCGCGCCCCAGGCGCGAATCGCCGCGATGACCGGGACGAAACTGCGGCCCTTGCGCGTCAGGCGGTATTCGACCTTGGGCGGGACGACGCCATAGTCCTTGCGGTCGATCAGACCCGACTCGGCGAGCGCCTTCAGTTCGCGGCTCAGCACCCGCGGCGCGATCTCGCCCGACCCTTCGGTGCCCCGCAGCAAGCCGCTCCGGATCTCGCTGTAGCGCAGTGCCCCGTCCTTGAGATCCCAGACGATGCGCAGCTTGTACTTGCCGCTGATCATCTTCTGGAACGCGGCGACGGGGCAGCCGCAGCCCGGTCTTGCTTTCGGATTCGGCATGGTCGGTGGCCCTCCAGGCGCCGCCGCGATCCTGGTCCCGCGGCGAAGGCGTTCATAGTATCGTTTTTGTCCATACTTGCATCCGTGCTCGTACGAGCGCCCAATCCGGAGCAGCGCGCCCGATGCCGGGACGCGAGGAGGGCGGGCGATGATTCTCGTGACAGGCGCCACCGGAACGACGGGTACGGAGTTGCTGCGGCGCCTCTCGGCGCGCGGCGTGCCGGCACGGGCGCTGGTGCGCAACGCCGGCCGTGCCCAGAGGCTCGCCGCGCTGCCCGGGGTCGAGATCGTCGAGGGCGACATGGCGCGCCCCGAGACGCTCGTCGCCGCGCTGCGCGGGATCGACCGCGCGATGCTCATCTCCTCCTCGGATCAGGCGATGCTCGAGGTCCAGTCGAACTTCATCGAAGCGGCGCGCCGAGCCGGCGTCGCGCACGTCGTCAAGCTGTCGGGGATCATGCCGGAGCTCGACTCGCCGTTTCGCTTCGCCCGCATGCACGGCGAGACGAGCGCCGGCTCGAGGCCTCGGGGATGGCCCATACGCACCTGCGCGCCGGCGAATTCATGACCTCCTACTTCCGCCAGGTGCCGGCGATCGTCGCCAAGGGCGCGTTCTTTCTGCCGATGGAACACGCGAAGATCGCATCGATCGACATCGGCGACATCGCCGATGTCGCCGCGCTCGTGCTGACCAGCCCGGGGCACGAAGGCAAGATCTATCCGCTGACCGGGCCCGAGGCACTGACGATGAACGAGGTCGCGGCCAAGCTCTCGGCGGCGATCGGAAGGCCGATCCGCTACGTCGACGTCGGGCCCGAGGAAGCGAAACGCACCCAGCTCGCTGCCGGGATGCCGCCCTATCTCGTCGATGCTTTGGCCGAGCTGTTCGCCGAGCGCCGCAAGGGCAAGGAGAGCAACGTCTCCGAGGTTGTTGCGAAGCTGCTCGGCCGTGCGGCGACGAGCTTCGACGAATTCGCCGTGCGCCACGCCGCGATCTTTCGCGGCGACCCGGCGTCTTCGGCACGCTGACATCGATCCTCGCTCGAATGGAGCCTGAAATGAAGAGCTTTCTCATCAAATACCAGTTCAAGGACGGATCCGCCGAGAGCTGGCACCAGCACATCACCCGCTTCATCGCGGCGCTCGACGCGCACCCCGAGCTGCGCGGCAAGATCTCGTACCGCTGCATGAAGGAGCGGCAAGGCACCGGCTACTACCACCTCGCCACCGCCGTGGACGACGCGGCCCTCGCCGCCCTGCAGCGCGCCGACTTCTTTCGCCCCTACACGGACGAAACCAAGCGCGTCGCCGGCGGCGAGGTTGAGGTCGTTCCGCTCGAAGTCATCGCCGAAACGGCGTACCGCGCCTGACACGGCCCCGGGGAACGGACGGGTCGGTCTCGCTCTTGAAATTAACTGATGAATCAATTAGCATCGACCATGGCTTCGCCGGTTCGCCGCATCGCCCCCGGGCGCCGGGCTCGCCCACCGGGGGAGGACGCGCGCGAGCACCTGCTCGACGCAGCGACCGCGTTGCTGTCGGCCCGCGGCGTCGCCAACACGACGATCGCGCAGATCGCCGCAGCCGCCGGCGTCACCTCGGCGATGGTCCACTACTGGTTCGAGACCCGCGAGCGGCTGCTCGACGCCGTTGTCGACGAGCGTGTTGCGCGCGCGATCCACGAAGTCTGGGACGCGGTCGACCCGGCGGCCGACGCGCCGCTCGGGCAGGCGCAGGGCATCGTCAAGCGGATGTTCGATGTCACGGAGCAGATGCCGTGGCTGGCTTCGCTCTGGCTGCACGAGATCGTCGGCGAGGGCGGCCTGCTGCGCGGCCGGGCGCTCAAGCACGTCCCGCGCAAGACGGTCGAGGCCTTCGGCCGCAGCATCGCCCGGGGCATGGCGCGCGGTGAGCTCAACGCGCGGATCGACCCGCAGCTGCTCTTCACCTCGATCCTGGCGCTCGTGATGCTGCCGCAGGCGGCCGTGAAGATCTGGCAGCGCCTGCGCCTGCCCGCGTCGCTCGCTCGCGCCAACCTGGAACGCCACGTCAACGCGTTGCTCGAACACGGCTTGCGCGGCGACGCCGCCGTCGCCGTTCCTACCGCGCGCCGGCAGCGAAGGAGAGCTTCGTGATCGGCGCGTCGCGTCTCGAAAGCGGCGTGGTGGCGCTCGTCGTCGCCGTCGCCTGCGCCGCGTGCTCGCGGCCTGCGCCCGACACCTACCAGGGCTATGTCGAGGGCGAGTTCGTCTACCTCGCGTCGTCGCAGCCCGGCCAGCTCGAGCAGCTCGCGGTGGCGCGCGGCCAGGCCGTTGCGGCGGCGGCGGCGGTGTTCGCACTCGAGTCCGCTAACGAAGCTGCGGCGGTTCGCCAGGCGCGCGAGCAGCTGCGCGCGGCGGAGGCGCAACGTGCCGACATGAAGACCGGCAAGCGCCCGCAGGAGATCGCCGTGACCGAGGCGCAGCTGCAGGAGGCGCAGGCCGACGCTGCGCGCGCCGCGAAGCAGGCCGAGCGCGACGAGCAGCAGCTGCGCGCCGGCGGGATAGCACAGGCCCAGCTCGACGACTCGCGCGCGGCGGCGCAGGCGTCGGCGGCGAAGGTCCGCGAGCTCGCCGGCCAGCTCGCCGTCGCGCGCCTGCCGACGCGGGTCGAGCAGGTCAACGCGCAGACGGCGCAGATCGAGGCGGCACAGGCGGCGCTCGCGCAGGCGCAATGGAAGCTCGACCAGAAGGTCATTCGGGCGCCGCAGGCCGGCCTCGTCTTCGACACCATGTATCGCCCGGGCGAATGGGTGCCGGCCGGCAGCCCGGTCGTGCGCATGTTGCCGCCGGAGAACGTCAAGGTGCGCTTCTTCGTTCCCGAAGCGATCGTCGGAACGATCGCGCCGGGCCGGGCCGCGACGATCCGCTGCGACGGCTGCGCTGCCGACGTTCCGGCGGTTGTCAGCTTCGTCTCGACGCAGTCGGAGTACACGCCGCCCGTCATCTACAGCAACGAGACGCGCGCCAAGCTGGTCTTCCTCGTCGAGGCGCGCCCGCAGCCGGCCGACGCGCCCAAGCTCCGGCCGGGCCAGCCGGTCGAGGTGCGCCTGCAATGAGCGCTGCGGCCGATTCCGGCCCGGAGTACGCGATCGACGTCCGCGGCCTGAACAAGAACTTCGGCGACAAGCACGTCGTCAAGGACGTCTCGCTGCAGGTGCGGCGCGGCGAGATCTTCGGCTTCCTCGGGCCGAACGGAAGCGGCAAGACGACCTGCATGCGGATGATGTGCGGCCTGCTCACCCCCGACTCGGGCAGCGGCAGCTGCCTCGGCTACGACATCTTCAAGCAAACCGCCGAGATCAAGCGCCGCACCGGCTACATGACGCAGAGGTTCTCCTACTGGGAGGACCTGACGATCCGCGAGAACCTCGACTTCGTCGCGCGCATCTACGAGATGCCGAATCGCGGCAGGGCCGTCGACCAGGCGCTCGAGCATCTCGGGCTGGCAAGCCGTTCCGGCCAGCTCGCCGGTGCCTTGTCGGGCGGCTGGAAGCAGCGCCTGGCGCTCGCCGCCTGCCTGCTCCACGATCCGCAGCTGCTCCTCCTCGACGAGCCGACCGCCGGCGTCGATCCGACCGCGCGCCGCGACTTTTGGGAGGAGCTGCACCGCCTGGCGGCGCGCGGCATCTCGGTGCTCGTCAGCACGCACTACATGGACGAGGCCGAGCGCTGCAACCAGCTCGCCTACATCGCCTACGGCAGTCTGCTTGCGCACGGCACGGCGCGCGAGGTGATCGACTCGCAGCAACTGTCGACGTGGGTCGTCTCCAGCGGCGACCTGGTGCAGCTCAGCGAACGGCTGCGCGGTGCTCCCGGCGTGGCGCAGACCGTTGCCTTCGGCACGACGCTGCATGTCAGCGGCAGCGACGTGGAGGCGCTGCAGGCGACGTTCAAGGACCTCGCGTTGGCCGATCCGTCGATGCGCGTGGCGCCAATCGAGACCGGCCTGGAGGACGTCTTCGTCTACATGATGGGCCGCTCCGCCGACAACGACGGCGCAGGCGGCGGAGCCGGGCCATGAAGCTCCTGGGCGCGTTCTCGGCGGCGCGCTGGTGGAGCATCGTGCGCAAGGAATTCCTGCAGCTGCGCCGCGACCGCATCACCTTCGCGATGATGATCGGCATCCCGATCATCCAGGTGACCCTGTTCGGCTTTGCCATCAACAGCGATCCCAAGCATCTGCCGACCGCGGTCATCGCCGCCGACCAGAGCGAGTTCACGCGCAGCTTCGTCGCCGCGATGCGCAACTCCGAGTACTTCGAGATCGTGCCGCTGCCGGGCGACGAGGAGTCGGTGCGCCGGGCCCTGGCGCGGGGGGACGTGCAGTTCGTCCTCGACATCCCCGCCGGCTTCACTCGCGATCTCGTCAAGGGCGCGCGACCGTCGCTTCTGGTCGAGGCCGACGCGACCGACCCGGTGGCGATCGGGGCGGCGCTGGGCGTGCTGCCGTCGATCGCGCAGGCGGTGCTGCAGAGGGACCTGACCGGGCCGCTGTCGAGACTCGCCTCCGGCCCGCCGGCGTTCGACGTGCAGGTGCACCGGCTCTACAACCCGGAGAGCGTGACGCAATACAACATCGTTCCCGGCGTGATGGGCGTGATCCTGACGATGACGCTGGTGTTGATGACGGGGCTGGCGATCACCCGCGAGCGCGAGCGCGGCACGATGGAGAATCTGCTCGCGACACCGGTGCTGCCGGTCGAGGTCATGACGGGCAAGATCGTTCCCTACATCGCGATCGGCCTGGTCCAGGTGACGATCATCCTGCTCGCGGCCCGCTTTGTCTTCGGCGTTCCCTTCGTCGGCAGCGTGCTCGACATCTATCTCGCGTCGCTGCTCTTCGTCGCCGCCAACCTGACGATCGGCATCAGCTTGTCGTCGCTGGCGCAGAACCAGCTGCAGGGGATGCAGCTGACGATGTTCTATTTCCTGCCCAACATCCTGCTCTCTGGCTTCATGTTCCCCTTCGCCGGCATGCCGCGCTGGGCGCAGGCGATCGGCAACGTCCTGCCGCTGACGTATTTCAACCGCCTGATTCGCGGCATCCTGCTCAAAGGCAACACCGGTCTCGACCTCTGGCCGAACGTCTGGCCGATGCTCGTCTTCGTGTGCGTGGTCATGGCCGTCGCGCTGCGCTTCTACCGGCGCACGCTCGATTGAGGCAAGAGGCGCACCCTTGTCGCATCGATCGAGCCGCTTTCGCCTCCTTGCGCTCGGCGCGATCTTCGCCGGGCTGCACGGATGCGCCGTCGGCCCCGATTTCCACGCGCCAGCCGCGCCGTCGACGCCGACCTACACGCCGGCTCCGCAGCCGGCCACCACCGCATCGTCGCCGGGTCCGGGCGGTGCGGCGCAGCACTTCGTCGCCGCGGAGTCGGTCGGCGGTGCATGGTGGCAGGCGTTCGGATCGGCCGCGCTGTCGCGCCTCGTCGAGCAGGCGCTCGACGACAGCCCGACCCTCGCCCGGGCGCGCCGCAAGCTCGAGCAGGCGCAACAGGACTACCTCGCGCAGGCCGGCGCGACGCAGCTCCCGCAGGTCGACGCCCGGGTCTCGGCGACGCGCGAGCAGGTCGACCCGGCAGCGTTCGGAATCACCGGCATCCCCCAGCCCGGCCCCTTCACCCTGTACAGCGCCTCGGTCAACGTGTCGTACTCGCTCGATCTCTTCGGCGCCAACCGGCGCGTCCTCGAAGCGCTCATGGCGCAGGTCGACTACCAGCGCTACGAGCTCGAAGCCGCGCGCCTTTCGCTCGCCGGCAACGTCGTGACGACGGCGCTGCGGCGCGCATCGCTGGCCCGGCAGATCGCGTTGAGCGAAGCGATCGCCGAGGCTCAGGAAAGGCAGCTGCACATCAGCGAGGGCCGCTACGCCGCCGGCGGCGTGGCCCGCGTCGATCTACTCGGCCAGCGCACGTTGCTCGAGCAGACGCGCGCGAGCTTGCCTCCCCTCATGAAGCAGCTTGCGCAGGCGGATCACCAGCTCGCGGTCTATGTCGGTCGTGCTCCGGCCGATCTCGATCGCGACGCCGACGCACCCAGCCGCTCCAGTGCGCTCGACCTCGACGCGCTGAGCCTGCCCACCGAACTGCCGCTGACGCTGCCGTCGGCGCTCGCTCGCCAGCGTCCCGACATCCGCGCCGCCGAGGCGCTGCTGCACCAGGCCGGCGCGAACGTCGGCGTCGCGACGGCGAACCTGTATCCGCAGTTGACGATTTCGGGCAGCGCCGGCGTGCAGCGTACCCGCGCGAGCGACCTGCTCGATGCGCTCAACGTCTGGAGCCTCGGCGCGGCGCTCAGCCAGCCGCTCTTTCACGGCGGCGAGCTGCGTGCCCGTGAG
>DATMGW010000200.1:0-3688 GCA_035555295.1 Caldimonas sp. | reverse complement strand
AGGCAGGAGACCGCGCCCGCCATTGACGATGGCGACCGCGTCGGCACGTTTCTTCGCCACCACCGCATGGCGATCGGCGAGCGTCTTGGCGGCGACGCAGATGACGCGCGCATCTTCGACGCGCAGCTTCGCCGGCCCGTACTCGCCCTTGTCGGCGAAGATCTTCGCACCGGCGAGCTTGGCCGCGGCGTCGGCGATCTGCGTCGCGACCTTGGCCTGTTGCGGATGGGCGCGCAAGGCGTCGAGCAAGGCCTGCGCCGCGGCGCGCTTCTGGTCGTACTCCGCGAACGCCGCGGCGGCCGCCTTCTTGGCCGCGGCAACGCGGCCCGCAACCTGGCCGAGCAAGGTCATGCCACCGGCGAAGTCGCCGGCCTGGGCCTTGGCCGTCGCGGCGACGACGAGATCGTTTTCGATCTTCTGCTTTTCCGACGCCGCCGAAGGCTCGGTCAGGGTTGCGAGCTGGTCGAGTGCGGCCTGCTTCGCGGCGGCGTATTTCGTCGCGTCGTTGGCCATCGCCGTTGCCTGGGCCGATCCCGGCTTGACCATCGTCGCCGTCTCGGCGCCCTTGGCCTTGGAAGACTTCACCGGTCGCAGGCCGAGCGCTTCGAAGATATTGGGCATGACCGTCGTCCCCGATGACCAGCTGGGCGCACGAAGGCGCCCGGGATACCGTGTTGCCGCGGCGGGCTCAGCCGAGCGCGGCTTCGATGGCGCTGAGGCGTTCCTTCATCGGCGCGACGACGTGCATGTCACCGAGGATCTCGTTGCCGTCGAGGCTTTGCATCAGCTCGTCCTCGTCCATGATCTTCTTGATCGCCTTCACGGAGTTCTTCGCCTTGCTCGCGAGCTGCGTGCGGCTCGCCGCGTCTTTCGCCGAAAGAGCCGCATCGAGATCGTTGTCGAGGCCGCTCTTCAATCGCGTCGCCAGGCCGGCGAGCTTGGTGATCGCCGCCTTGACCTGCGCCTGCTGATCGGTCTCGCCGCGGTACGCATCGACGATCGCCCTCGACAGCCGCGTGATCTCGCTGACCGCCTTGTCGCGTGTCGCGATCCACTCGTGCCGCGCCTTCCCAAGCTGCTGCACCGAAAAGCCGCTGCTCGGCGCCGCGCCCACTCCCTGACCGAGCTTTTTCTCGACCTCGCTCAGCAACAGATTGGCCTTCGCGACGTCTGCGTCCTTCTCGGTCTTGGCGAGCTTTGCGGCCGCCTCGATGGCCGCCCTGATCTTGTCGGCAGCGTCGCCGCCCGCCGCGATGGCCGCGCGGATCTTCGGCATGAGCGCCGCGAGCTTGGCCTCGAAGGCCTTCGCCGGCGCAACGCCCTTGTCGGCGCCGCTTTCGGCCTGCTCGCCTTCGCCTTCGTCTTCGTCTGCCGGCGCGAGCAGGGATTCGATCTCGTCGAGGTCGTCGGAAGCCTCGTCCGCCGTCTTCGCGGCGATATGCGATTGCAGGCTCGCGTACAGGGTCTTCAACTTGGCGTCGCCGCCGCTCTTGATCGCCGCTTCGATCTCCGACTTCAACTCGGCCAGTCGCCCGAGAACGTCCTTCAGGTCGACCTTCAGCGCCGCTTCATCGTCGGCGTCGACGTGGAGGTCGGTATCCTTCAGGTCGGCGGCGTCTGCCTCGTCGACCTTGCCGTCCGATTTCTTGATGCGAACCTTGGCGGTCAGCTTGGTCTGCTCGCGGATCGCCCCCTGGAGCAGCTTGGCGCTGACCCCCGCCAGCTTGTCGCTGACGAAAGTCAGGGCGTCCTTCTCCCAGATGACCGTGCCCTTGGGATCCTTGATCAGCTTGATCTTGGCCTTGGGCTCGAACTGGGTCTTGAGTTTGGCCAACGCGCTTTCGGGCTTCGGGCCGAGGTAGATCCGAAACTTCTTTTCCAGCCGGACCACGGAGAACTTGACCGGCAGCGGCGAGCCCTTCGGGCTGCGCAGGGCGGCGATCGACTTCTTGATCAGGGCGCCAATGGCCTTGCCGTCGGCGGCCGCCTTCGGATTCGGCGCGGCCGTCTTCTTGTCGCCGGCCTTGAGTTTGCTGCACAGGGCCTCCAGCTCGGCCTGCGCAGAGGTCACGGCTGCACCCACGTCGGCAGCAAACTTGGTCGCCGCACTCGACGCTGCTTTGGTCGCGGTCCACGCGGCGGTTGCGATCTTCTCGCTGTCCCCCTTCAGCGTCTTGCGCAGCTTGTCGCAGGCGCTGACGAAAGTATCCGCTGACGTCCCTGCCGACTTCGCGGCGGTGAGCAGGGTCTTCAGATCGCCCTTCACGGCGGCCTCGATCTTGTCGATCGCGGCTTGTGCGGCTGCGGCGGAGTTGATGCCTTTCGGGTCGAACATGCTGAAATCGACCGAGGACTGCGCCTTGTCGAGGGCCTTGACGGACTCGGCGACCTTCGACGTCTCGCCCTGCAGCTTGCTCGCCACGGCCTTGTCCTTGGCCATCGCGCTCTTCTGCTTCTCCCAGCCCGCGATGGATAGCGAATCAGGAATTTCGACGTTACTCATGCCCCTGCCCTTCGTGATGGTTGAAACGGCCCGATCAAGCCGGCGCGCCATCATGGGCAGGCGCCTGACGATCGTCAAGACCTCCAGGCGGCCAGCACAGTATTCCGGCGTCCCTCTTTCGGGCGAACGCGCCAGCCCCCGAGTCCCCCGACGAATCCGCTTGGGAACGACCCCTGCGCAGCCGTGCGCTTCCATTTGTGGGCAAAAGTGCCGGACCCCGACACCGCGACCGCCGGGGGCCGTGCCCTCGCTCCCTACAATGCGCCGTGGACCTTATCCGTCCGATGACCCAAGACCTGCAGCGCCTCATTGACCTGGCATGGGACAGTCGCGCCTCGCTCGACGCGACGAACAGTCCGGAGATTCGGGCCGGCGTCGAATCGGTCATCGCCGGGCTCGACGCCGGAACGATCCGGGTTGCCGAACGCCACGGCGTCGGCGAGTGGAGTGTCAACCAGTGGGTGAAGAAAGCGGTGCTGCTCAGCTTTCGCCTTGTCGACAACCGGATGATCCGGGCCGGCGATCTCGCCTTCTACGACAAGGTGCCGACCAAATTCGCCGACATGGACGACGCGGCGATGCTCGCCGCCGGAGTTCGCGTCGTCCCGCCGGCGGTCGCGCGGCGCGGTGCCTTCCTCGCCAGGGATGTCGTCCTGATGCCGAGCTACGTCAACATCGGCGCCTACGTCGACGAAGGCACGATGGTCGACACCTGGGTCACCGTCGGCTCATGCGCGCAGATCGGCAAGAACGTGCACCTCTCGGGCGGTGTCGGCATCGGCGGCGTGCTCGAGCCGATGCAGGCGAATCCGACGATCATCGAGGACAACTGCTTCATCGGTGCGCGCTCGGAGATCGTCGAGGGCGTGATCGTCGAGGAGAACTCGGTGATCTCGATGGGCGTCTACATCAGCCAGAGCACGAAGATCTACGATCGCGCCACCGGCACGGTCAGCTACGGGCGCGTCCCCGCCGGTTCGGTCGTCGTCAGCGGCAGCCTGCCAGCGGCCGACGGCAGCCACAGCCTGTATTGCGCCGTCATCGTCAAGCGGGTCGACGCGCAAACGCGCGCCAAGACGAGCATCAACGAGCTGCTGCGAACCTAGTCCACTGACCAGCGGCTCTTGCAAAGGAATCGGGATGAGTAGCGGGAACATGGAGCGCGTGCTCCGTCTGATGTCCGAG
>DATMGW010000199.1:0-3842 GCA_035555295.1 Caldimonas sp. | reverse complement strand
TAGACCCGACCGCGGCCCTGATCTGTGACGATGCGAAAGCATCGTTACCCGCGGCGAGCCCGGGCTCGCCGCGCCGTCGCGTCAGTAGACGACGACCGAGCGGATCGACTCGCCGCGCTTCATCAGCTCGAAGCCCAGGTTGATGTCCTCGAGGCCGAGCCGATGCGTGATGAGATCGTCGATCGAGATCTTGCCGTTCATGTACCAGTCGACGATCTTCGGCACGTCGGTGCGGCCGCGAGCGCCGCCGAAGGCCGTGCCTTTCCACTGTCGGCCGGTGACGAGCTGGAACGGCCGCGTCGCGATCTCGGCGCCGGCCGGCGCGACGCCGATGATGATCGACTGGCCCCAGCCCTTGTGGCAGCACTCGAGCGCCTGGCGCATCGTCGCCGTATTGCCGATGCACTCGAAGCTGTAGTCGGCGCCGCCGTCGGTCAACTCGACGACCCTGTCGACGACGTTCGCCACGCTGTTCGGATCGATGAAGTGCGTCATCCCGAACTTGCGCGCCATCGCTTCGCGGCCCGGGTTGAGATCGACGCCGATGATCCTGTCGGCGCCGACCATCCTGGCGCCCTGCACGACGTTGAGGCCGATCCCGCCCAGGCCGAAGACGACGACGTTGGCGCCGGCCTCGACCTTGGCCGTGAAGAGCACGGCGCCGACGCCCGTCGTCACGCCGCAGCCGATGTAGCAGACGACGTCGAAGGGCGCGTCGGGGCGGATCTTCGCCAGCGCGATCTCGGGAACGACGATGTGGTTGGCGAAGGTCGACGTCCCCATGTAGTGGAGCAGCGGCCTCCCGCCGATGCTGAAGCGGCTCGTCCCGTCGGGCATCAGTCCCTTGCCCTGCGTGGTGCGGATCTTCTGGCACAGGTTGGTCTTGCGCGACAGGCAGAACTTGCACTGCCGGCACTCGGGCGTGTAGAGCGGGATGACGTGATCGCCCGGCGCCACGCTCGTCACTCCGGCGCCGACCTCGACGACGACGCCCGCGCCCTCGTGGCCGAGGATCGCCGGGAACAGGCCCTCCGGGTCCTCGCCCGACAGCGTGAACCAGTCCGTGTGGCAGATGCCCGTCGCCTTCACCTCGACGAGCGCTTCGCCGGCCTTCGGCCCGTCGAGGTCGACGCTTTCGATTGTCAGCGGCCGGCCGGCGGCCCAGGCGACGGCGGCGCGCGTCTTCATCACGCTGCCGCGACGGCGCTTTCGGGAGTCGCCCCGGCTGCGGCGGCAGGCCCCTTCGCGGCCGCCTTGATCAGGTCGGCCGCCTTCTCGGCGATCATGATCGTCGGCGCGTTCGTGTTGCCGCTGACGACCTGCGGCATGATCGACGCGTCGACGACGCGCAGGCCCTGCACGCCGCGTACGCGCAGCTCGGCGTCGACGACGTCGAGCGGCCCCGAGCCCATGCGGCACGTGCCGACCGGGTGGTAGATCGTGTCGGCGTGGCTGCGGATGAAGGCCTCGATCTCGGCGTCGTTCTGCGCCCCGGCCGACGCCGCGAGCTCGCGCGCGCCGTGATTCGCGAGAGCGGGCTGGGCCAGGATGCGGCGCATGATCCTGAAGCCGCGCACCAGGCGCTCGACGTCGTCGCGCTCGGCCAGGAAGTTCGGGTCGATCGCCGGCGCCGCGAGCGGGTCGCTGCTGGCGAGGGTCACGCTGCCGCGGCTCTTCGGCCGGAGCAGGCAGACGTGGCACGAATAGCCGTGGCCGAAGACGGTCTTGCGGCCGTGGTCGACGAGCTTGCCGATGACGAAATGGAACTGCAGGTCGGGCCGCTCCTCCTCGGGTCGGCTGCGGACGAAGCCGCCCGCCTCGCCGAAGTTCGTCGTCAGCATGCCGCTGCGCTGCCGCCGCCATTCGAAGATGCCCTTGATCACGTTGACCACGCCGGTGAACGACAGGCCGAACAGGTCCTTCAGGCGCGGCGCGTCGAACACCTGGACGACGTCGATGTGATCGTGCAGGTTGCGGCCGACTCCGGGCAGCTCGCGCCGCACGGCGATGCCGCGCTCGCGCAGGTGCGGGCCCGGGCCGATTCCCGAGAGCATGAGGAGCTGCGGCGACTGCAGCGCGCCGGCCGTGAGCAGCACTTCACGCCGGGCGCGAAAGGTTCGCATCCGGTTGCCGACCCGCGCCTCGACGCCGGACGCCCGCCCGTCCTCGATTAGGATGCGCGTCGCCTGTGCGTCGGTGACAACGGCGAGGTTCGGCCGGCCGAGGTTCGGCGTGAGGTAGCCCTTGGCGGCGCTGAAGCGTTCGCCGTTCTTGTGCGTCACCTGGTAGACGCCGACGCCTTCCTGGCGTTCGCCGTTGAAGTCGGGATTGCTCGCGTACCCCGCCTCGTTCGCGGCATGCACGAAGATCGGCCCGAAGCGATTCGGGCTGCGCAGATCCATGACGTTGAGCGGGCCGCCCGTGCCGTGCCAGGCGTCGGCGCCGCGCTCGTTGTGCTCGGCTCGCTTGAAGTACGGCAGCACGTCGTCCCAGCCCCAGCCGGCGTTGCCCTGCGCCGCCCAGGCGTCGTAGTCCTCGCGCTGGCCGCGGATGTAGATCATCGCGTTGACCGAGCTCGACCCGCCGAGCACCTTGCCGCGCGGCTGGTAGCCGCGGCGCCCGTTCAGGCCGGGCTGCGGCACCGTCTCGAACGCCCAGTTGGCGGCGCCGTTCTTCGCCAGCACCGCAAGGCCCGCCGGGCAGTGGATGAGCACGCTCTTGTCGACCGGCCCGGCCTCGAGCAGGCCGACGCTGACCGAAGGATCTTCGCTGAGCCGCGCCGCGAGCACGCAGCCGGCCGAGCCGCCGCCGATGATCAGGTAGTCGAACTCCCGGGTCGCGTTTTCGTTTGCGTTGTTCATCGTCCCACCGCCTTTCGTGATCCGCCTTCGTAGACTTGTCGTCGCGAACGACCTTGCCTGCCGTTGTCGTGATTGCCGTTCAGCTCGCAGACCTGGGCGGCGAACGCGCCCCCGCCCGCCGCCGCGAGGCTGAGCGCGGCGAGGGCAAACGGAAGGAGGGCGGTGCCCGGGCGACGCACGCAGCGATTGTGCCGCGCCGCCCCGTCGTCAAAGAAGCTGGTCGGAGACGAACCAGCCGAGCAGCATGTTGTGCATGCGCAGCCAGAACGACGACTCGGGCTCGACGGTCAGGATCACTTCCTTGTCGTCCTCGAGCGTCAGCCATTCCAGCTTGTCGCTCTTCGGCTCGAGGCGCACCCGATACGCGCCTTCGAGCTTGCTGATGTTGATGACGCGCAGCAGCTCCTTGGCCAGCGCCGCGCTGTCGATGAACATGCCGAACTCGGTGTTGGTGCTGGCCGAGCGCGGATCGAGGTTCATCGAGCCGATGAAGATCAGGTGCTTGTCGATCACCGCCGTCTTCGCGTGCAGTCGCCCGAGCGAGGTGCCGAACATGCCGAGGCGCATCGTGTGCTGCGTGCGCGTCGGGCTGAGCTCGTAGAGGTCGACGCCGGCCTTCAGCATCGCCGGGCGATAGCGCGCGTAGCCGTTGTGGACGAGCGGCTCGTCGGTGGCGGCGAGCGAATTGGTGATGACGGTCACCTTGACCTTCTCGTCCTCGAGCCTGCGGATCGACGCCATTCCCATGTCGCCCGGGATCATGTAGGGCGAGGTCAGGACCAGGTCGCTCTTGGCCTGCCAGACCTGCATCATCACGTCGTTGGTGACGCTCATCTCGAAGGCGATTTTCGGCGTCATGGCGAGCAGCTTTTCGGGCGGGTCGGCGAAGGCGCGGGCGATGCCCCATTGCAGGCCGACCTGGCCGGCGTCGAATTCTTCGAGCAGCGGACCGTAGCCGAGCACGTCGGTCTCGGGCGGATC
>DATMGW010000198.1:0-7412 GCA_035555295.1 Caldimonas sp. | reverse complement strand
CGGTCGGCCGGCCGGTCGCCGGGCCGCTCCCAAGACCGGCCGCGCCCCCCTCGGGGGGCAGCGAACGTAGTGAGGCGCCATCGGGCCCCTTACTGTGTGCGGCGCGCCTCGAACAGATCGCGGCCCTTGGCGAGGGCGCGGATCTTCGCGTCGGCGATCGGGCGCTTCAGCATCCAGAAGCCGCAGTCGGGGTGGATGTAGCGCACGCGCCCGGCTCCCAGCACGCGCTCGGCGCGCTCGATGGCGCGCGCCACCGCGTCGGCCGATTCGACCTCGGTCGCCTTGATGTCGACGACGCCGAGGCCGAAGCCGATCTCGGGCTTGAGCTCCTTGAAGACCTCGAGCTCCTCGACCGGCCGATGCGCGCATTCGAGGATCACGTGGTCGGCGTGCAGCGCGTTGAGGTATTGCAGGAGCTTGTCCCAGCTGCCGCTCTGCACCGTCTGCCCGCCGTAGTTGCCGAAGCACAGGTGCACGGCCGGCATCGACGGCACGGCGTCGAGGACGAGATTCATCGCCGACGCCGCCCACTCCCACTCCTCGGGGTGGCCAGGCAGGTTCGCCTCGTCGAGCTGCACCACGTCGGCGTCGAGGTGGCGCACCTGCTCGGCGAGCACGTCGGCGATCGCATGCGCCAGCTCGGCCGTATCGCCGTAGTAGCGATCGAGCAGCGTCTTGGCGAGCATGTGCGGGCCGGTGACGGTGAACTTGAAAGGCTTGCTCGCCAGCGCCGAAGCACGCTGGCAGGCGAGCGGCAGGTCGAGCGTGCCGCTCGAGACGGGCCCGTCGACGACGCCCGGCGGCCGGGTGCGAAAGCGCATGCCGGGCAGGGCGCGGTACGCCATCACCTCGTCGAAGGTCATCGCATAGCGCACGCCCTGCATCGGCCGCACGAAGTACTCGATCATCCCGTTCGTCTCGGGATGGTTCAGGTCGAAGCGGTAGAGCTCGCCGTCGCAGACGACGTCGACGCCGGCCGCCTCCTGCGTCGCGATGACGACGCGCGTCGCGTCGATCAGTGCCTGTTCCGAAGGCGCGGCGAGCAGCCACTCGGGCACCGGGTACGAGCCGACGACCGTCGTCCGGATGCGCAGCGCGGCGCTCACGGCCTGCCCCTCATTTCGTCATCTTGATCGAGCGGTCGAGGAACTCGTTCGTGTAGGCCGTCTTCACGTCGAACGGGGCGTCGAGGCCGATGTAGGTCTTGACCAGCTCGTAGTCGGCGGCCATTCGCGCATCGTCGAGGATGCCCAGGGCGACGCTCTTCGAGTACTTGTCGCTCATCAGCACCTCGACGAGCGCCCAGTTCTGCATCTCGTTGTCGAACTGCAGCGCGCCGTTGGCGTCGATCAGCGCCTGCACGCAGGGCTTGGGCACGGCGACGCACGCGGCGAAGGCCTTCTGCGTGACCTTGACGAAGGCGGCGACGGTCGCCCGGTTCTTCTTCAGGTAGTCGGCGTTGACGATCACCGTGTTGCCGTACGGATTGATGCCGGCGTCCTTCCAGGCGATGAAGCCCATGTCGTCGCCGAGCTCGCGCTGGAAGATGTGGTGGATGTTGTAGAACGAGGTCGTCGCGTCGATCGACTTCGCCTTCAGCGCCGCGAGCTTCGAGTTCGCGTCGATGTTGACCCAGGTCACGGAGTTCGGGTCGATGCCGTTCGCCTTGGCCAGGGCCGGCCAGATCGTTCGCGCGCCGTCGCCGGCCGGGTTGCCGATCTTCTTGCCGGCGAGGTCCTTGACCGACTTGATCCCCGAGCTCTTCAGCCAGTACAGGCCCTGCGGCGAATTGGCGTAGACGTTGAAAACGCCGACCGTGTCGGCTCCCTTGCCGCGCAAGGTCAGCGCGTTCGCCATGTCGGCCAGGCCGATCTGGTTGGCGCCGGCGCCAACTTTCTGCACCGCGACCGCCGAACCCTTGCCGGGCTCGAGGTTCAGCTCGATTCCGGCGTCCCTGTACCAGCCCATCTGCTTGGCGTAGTAGTACGGCGCGTGATCGCCGCCGGGAACCCAGTTGAGGATGAAGTCGAGCTTTTGCTGGGCCAGCGCCGGCGGCGCTGCGAAGCCGGCGGCGGCGACGACGAAGAGGGCGAGTCGGCGAAGGAGCTTCATGTCGGGTCTCTCGAGCTGCGAGCGACTTTCAGTCTAGCCATGGCGCCTGCGCCGGTGCCAGAGCATTGACCCCGATACGCACGTCTGGCCCCTATGATCGGTTCGCCGCGGAGGCCGATCGCCCTTTTTCGCCGTGAACCACGACCGCTCGACCCGAACGCTGATGGCGGTGGCTTCGCACCTCGCGCTACTCCTCGTCTGGTACTTGTTCGTGAAGTTCGGCGACGTGCCGAAGTTCGTCATGCCGTCGCCGTTCGACACGGCGAAGACGCTGGCCATGGGCAACTACCAGTGGTGGGGCAACGCGCTGGTGACGGCGACCGAGATCTACGGCGGCTACCTCGTGGCGCTCGTCACCGGCGTGCTGCTCGCCCTCGCCTTCACGTGGTCGAAGCCGCTCGAAGCGCTGATGATGCCGCTCCTGGTGAGCCTCAACATGATCCCGAAGGTCGCGCTCGGCCCGCTGATCATCGTCTGGTTCAAGTACGGGATCGTCCCGAACATGCTGATCGCGTTCTCGATCTGCGTCTTCCCGATCCTGCTCACCACGGTGCGGGGGCTGCGCGAAGTCGAGCCCGACCTGCTCGACCTCGTGAAGAGCCTGCGCGCCTCTCGCTGGCAGACCTTCACCAAGATCCAGCTGCCGGGTGCGTTGCCCTACGTCTTCTCGGGGATGAAGGTCGCGGCGATCCTGGCCGTCGCCGGCGCCATCGTCGGCGAGTTCCTCGGCTCCGACAAGGGCCTCGGCTACCTGATGCTGCAGGTGCAGGTCACGCTCGACACCGCGGCGATGTTCATGGCGGTGCTTCTGATCACGCTGCTCGGCATGCTGCTCTACGGCAGCGTGCTGGCGCTCGAACGCGTCCTCGTCGTCCCCGACGCACGTGTCTCCTGAAGGCGCCTACGTTGGCCGCCATCGCGCCCTTCATCCATCTCGCCGGAGTCGCCAAGAGCTACGGCCGCGGCCCCAAGGCGCACCTGGCGATCTCCGACGCCAGCTTCGACGTCATGCCGGGCGAGCTCGCCTGCCTGGTCGGCCCATCGGGCTGCGGCAAGAGCACGCTGCTGAAAATCCTCGCCGGCCTGCACGCGCCCGACGCGGGAACGGTGACGATCGGATCGGCGCTCAACCCTTTCGATCCGGCGCGCGACATCGGCATGGTGTTCCAGCAGCCGCTCCTGCTGAAGTGGCGCAGCGTCCTCGACAATGTGCTGCTGCCGGCCGAGATCCTCGGCTTGCCGGCCAAGGAAAGCCGCGAGCGCGGCCGCGACCTGCTCGCGCTCGTCGGCCTCGCCGGCGCCGAGGACAAGCGCCCGTACGAGCTTTCCGGCGGCATGCAGCAACGCGCCGCGATCGCGCGCGCCCTCGTCCACGACCCCAGGCTGGTGCTGATGGACGAGCCGTTCGGCGCGCTCGACGCGCTGACGCGAGAGAAGATGAACCTCGAGCTGCTGCGCATCTGGAAACAGTCGGGAAAGACGATCCTCTTCGTCACGCACGGCATCTCGGAGGCGGTCTTTCTCGGCACCCGGGTCGTCGTCTTCACGGCCGGGCCGGCGCGCATGGCCGACGACTTCCGGATCGACCTGCCGCATCCCCGTACGCTCGACATGAAGACGCACGAAGCCTTCGGCGTCTACACGCGGCGCATCTACCGGCTACTCGGGATGGAGTGAGGCGACGGCGCCGGCGTGCGCGAGGCGGTTGACGTAGCCGAGCATCTCGTCGATCTCGTTCGACTTGTCGAACACCGCCGCGGCACCGAGCTCGACACACTTGGCGCGCATCTCGGCCGTCGCATGGTTGCTCAGCACGATGCGCTCGGTTCTCGCCTGAAGCGGGGTGGTCCGCTTCAGCACGCCGAGCCCCGAGCCCGCCTTCAGGAAGATGTCGACGATGACGAGGTCGCAGCGGTTCCGCGGATCGGACAGCCAGGCGACCGCCGCGTTCTCGTCCTCGGCCGCGCCGACGATCTCGACCGGCGCGTTTTCCTCGAGCGCTTCCTGGAGGTTGTCGCGGATGACCGAGCTGTCCTCGACGACATAGGTGCGCAGGCGTTTCATGGCGGGTGGGCTTCTCTGCAGCCGATTCTCGCCGGTTGGGGGCGGCGTCGCGTAGGCCGCGCGGCGGCCGGCCTCACCCTTGCCTTCGCGCTCCAATGTCGGAATGCTCCGACTCCGCGCCGCCGCCGGCCGCTGCCGGCCACGCAGCAGGCAGCATCGGCGCCGTCGAGGAGAGGTCAGGAACGACGGCGCTGCCGAAGCCCTTGCAGTCGAGCGAGTCGAGCGCCAGCCGGCCGGCGCGGATCGTCAGGCGGACATGCCCGTCGTGCCTGGCGTAGAGGTCGGGATGCGCCTGAAGGTACGCCTCGGCCTCGGCTTCGGGTCGGCCGGCGAATCCGTCGATGAAGTGATGCCCGTTTCTCTCCACGTCGGCCAGGCCGAGCAGGGCGACGAGGGCCAGATCCTGCTGCACCGCCAGGCCGGCCTGCGTCGTCAGGTCCTCGCCGGACAGGAAGTAGGAGCCGTCGCCTTCGGCGTTCCAGAGGCGGCAGCGCGCCAGGTTGACGATCGACTTGTAGAAGCCCTTGCAGTCCTTCGACGAGACGCCGGCATAGCCGAGCGAGCGGGCGCGCACGAAGGAATCGAGGTCGCCGTCGGACTCGTCGATGATGACCGGACGGTATCGCGCCAGCGGCGCGATGCTGCGCGAGAGCGCCACCTGGCGCTTGATCGGCTGCTCGATGAAGAGCGTCGCCGCGCACAGCTTCTGCAGGGCGGGCGCGGCCTCCATCGCGTTCCACAGCTCGACGACGGCGTCGACGTCTTCGAACTGCTCGTTGCCGTCGAGGGTGACGTGCAGCGGGCCGGCGATCGTGTCAATGACGCCGGCGATCCTGGCGAGCCGCTCGAGGTCGGCGGCACGGTCGCCGCTCACCTTGAGCTTGAAGGCACGCTGTCCGTACGCGGCGACGACTTCCTCGAGCGTCTCGGGCAGGCCGTCGCCGACGCGCGTTCCCGCCGCCCGGTCGGCGGCGACGATCGGGTCGAGAAGGCCGACCGTGTGCCGCGCCTCGATGCTGCGGACCGGCTCGAGCCCGGCGAGGAAGGTCGTGAAATCGAAGTGCCCCAGGTCTGCAATGATCGGATGCGGCGCCATGCCGCCGAGGTTGCTGCGCATCGCCGTCCAGAAGCTCGCGCCGACGACACGGCAGATCGCGTCCATCACGGCGCGGTCGAGCAGTGCCGTGCCGTAGCTGGCGACCAGCGGTGGCAGCTCGAGCTCGCGGCCGGCGCGGATCTGGTGCCGGTAGTTGTCGGCGAAGAGATCGAACGCGGTGCACGCCGGCGCTGCCAGGTACGCCTCGGCGGCGATCTCGATCGATTTGCGCAGCTGGTGCTGGTTCTGCGCGTCGGAAAGAAGCGGGTTCTTGTCGAACCACTTCGCGGCGAGTGCCTCGGCGGCGTAGCCGCAGCCCTCGCGCCCGTCGTCGAGGCGGACCAGGACGCGAACGATCGCCTGCAGGCCTTCGGTGAGGGTGATCACGCCGAAGCGAAACGGCATGCGCAGGCGAAAGGGCTGCTCGAACGCCTCGACAGCGAGGACCTTGAGCCGGGGCGCGGGGATCGCGATCGCCATGATGAATGGGATTCTGGGGCCGCGCGCGGCCCGACAAGATTCGAATCGTTCGGCCGGGGATCAGCGGAGCCAGAGATCGAGACGAGCGGCGACGAAGTCGTCGTCGCCGAGGTTGGCGTGAACGCTCAGCACCCGATCGATCTCCTCGGCCTGGCCGGGGCTGAGACCCTCGTGCGGGTCGAGGCACCAGATGCCTTCGAGCAGGCCTTGCCGGCGCAGCACCTCGTGGCAGCCGGCGATGCTTCCGGCAAAGGCGTGGGCGACGTCGAAGAACGCACTGTTGCAATCGGTGACGCGGCTGTCGAGGGCGAGCAGCGCAGCGTCGACGGCGCCACCGTTCTCCGCCACGGCCGCCTGGCAGCGCTCGAGCAGCTCGACCGCGCTTTTCGTCCAGACCGACCAGTGGCCGAGCAGGCCGCCGCGAAAGCGCACCGCGACCGGAGCGCCGTCGCGCATCGCCACCAACGGCGTGACAAGGTCGAGCACGATGTGGTCGTCGTTGCCAGTGTAGAGAACGACGCGATCCTCGGCGCGCGCGGCGACGACGCCACGAACGACCTCGAGCGTGCGATAGCGATTGAAAGGCGCGACCTTGATCGCGACGACGCGGTCGAGCGCGGCGAAGCGGGACCAGAACGCGGCGTCGAGGTCGATGCCGCCGACGGCGGGCTGCAGATAGAAGCCGATCAGCGGGATCTCGCGTGCGACCGCCGCGCAATGCTCGAGCAGGGCATCGTCGCTCTCGCCCCGCAGGGCCGCCAGGCTCAGCAGGCCGGCGTGATAGCCCAGGCCGACTGCCAGGCGCGCCTCGGCGACGGCTTGCCGGGTCCGGCCGCAGACGCCGGCGACCAGGACCGGCGGCGGCCCGGCGCGCGGCCAGGAACGCGCCGTCTCGACGGCGTTGCGCAGCACCTCTTCGTAGAGACCGGCCTCGCGGATCCCGAATTGCGTCGTGTGCACGCCGACGGCCAGGCCGCCGGCTCCGGCGTCGAGGTAGTAGCGCGTCAGGGCGCGCTGGCGGCGCGGGTCGAAGCGGCGCGCCGCGTCGAGCGCCAGCGGATGCGCCGGGATCACGAGCCCTTCGCGCAAGCGCCGGCGCAGCGCCTCGGCGTCGCGCCAGGCATCGAGCGGCGTTGCCGATGCTGCCGTGCCCATCAGCCGAACTCCGGTCCGGCGAGCACGCAGGCGCCTTCGCCGAGACTCGGCGGATGCGCCGCGCCGAGCGACATGCGAACGAAGCGACGCTGCCACGTGAAGCCGTGCCGCTCGAGCCAGGCGACGATGTCGCGCCGGCTCTCGGGCACGTCGAGGAAGACGCGCTCGCCTTCGGCGGCGCCTGCCGAGGCGAGCGCCGCCGAGAGCAAGGCGATTGCCTGCCCGGCATCCGGCGCGACGAGCGGGCCGACCTGGGTCGCGCGGCGGCCGGCGCGGGCGACGACGAAGCCGCGGCCGTCGGGACCGAGCCAGGCCCGCGTTGCCGGCCGCGCCAGCAAGTTTTCGAGCACGCCGCGTCGCTCGATCCCGCTCGCGGCGCGATCGAGCGCGACGATGGCGGCGCCGTCCCTGGCCTCGGCGGCGCGCAGCGCCTTGGCGTCAATCGCGGTGTCGAACGGGGCGCCCGATTGCCAGCGCTCGAACGCGAATCCGGCGGCAAAGCCCA
>DATMGW010000197.1:0-2062 GCA_035555295.1 Caldimonas sp. | reverse complement strand
TTCGCCGAATCGCTCGCGCCCAAGCGGCTCGAGCTCTTGCGCGAGATCTTTCCGCACCTGCGCCGGCTCGGCTGGCTCGGTGACGCGACCGACCCGACGACGCGATTCGACCGCCGGACGCTCGAGCCGATCGCGGCGGCGTTCGGCGTGCAGGTCGTAGTCGCCGAGGCGGTCAACCCGGCCGATGTCGACGCCGCCGTCGCGCGCCTGATCGCCGAGCACGTCGACGTGATCTATACCGGCACGTCGCCGCTGCTCTACAACGTGCGCGGCCGGATCATCGAGCTTGCCAACCGACAACGCCTGCCCGTGGCCGCGTATCGCGCGCAGCTCGCGGAAGCGGGTGCGCTCTTCACCTACGGAGGCTCCCTGGCGGACCAGATCAGGCGCTCGGCACGCTTCGTCGACAAGGTGCTGCGCGGCGCTCGCCCTGCCGACCTGCCGGTCGAGCAGGCGACGCTGTTCGAGCTGGTCGTCAACCTGAAGGCTGCGCGCGCGCTCGGAATCGAGATACCGCAGTCGATCCTGCTGCGCGCCGACCGGGTCATCCAGTGAAGGCCATCGCCGCCTTGACCACGGCGCTCTACTAGGCCAGCGCGAGGCCGTGCCGCGTCGTCGCGAGCCTCGGCAACGAGACGCGGCGGCGACGGTGCCCGCGAGTCAGGCTGCGCTTTCTTCACGGCGGGTTCTCGCTGATTTCGCGTTCGTGGCCCACGATGGCGGCAAGAAGAGGGAAACGCCGATGCGAAATCGTTGCCTGGCCATCCTGTCGTGTGCGACGCTCTTCGCCGTGACGGCGGCGCGCGCCGACATGCCCGCCGAGCGGGCCAAGAGGGCGATGAGGTCGAGCCCGAACGGCGGACTGCCCGTGGTGCCGACCGGCGCTGCGGCCGATCGCGTGACGGTGCGCGTCAAAGGAGGGCATACCTTCGAGCTCGACGTGGCCCAGCTCGCGGGGAGCGGCCCGCCACTCGTGACGTCGCGCGTAGGCCCACACTACGTCACTCGCGCCGCCCTGCTCGACGCCGTCACTCCGGAAAGCCGCGCCGAGATCCTGACGGCGCCGCAAGTCCAGCTCGCCGGAAGGCTCGGCGATCTGCCGGCGCTCGAAAACGTCGCATCGTTTCTGCGCACCGCGCTCCCCGCCGACCGCGCCCGGCTCGATTCCGCCGTGCCGGCTGCCGCTGCCGAGGTGGGAGCGGCGCTGCTCCTGGCCTTGTGCGAGATCGGCGGCCAGGACCGCGAGCCGACGATGGCCTGCTTCGACGCCTGGCGCGGCCGCGCCGCACCCGCGATCGGCGCGCTGGTCGCTCGCGCCACCGCTGGATCGATCCGGCCAGGCCGGGCGTGAAGACCGTCTGGTGCGGCCAGAGCCTCGGCTTGCTGCGCGACGCGGGCGTGTCTTCGCGGCCGGTCTTGCCGCTGCTCGCCCGCCTGATGCAAGCCGACGCGGGTGTGCTCGGCAGCGTCGGTTGCGGCAGGGAGGAGGTCGCCGGGACGGTGGCACTGGTGGCGCTGCAGCTGCCGCAGGAAGGGCCCGTCGCCGACATCGCGACGCGGGCCGTGCAGACTTTCGTCGCCGAGCGGCTCGCGTTCGGTGAGGGCAAGAGCCAGGGCACCCTCGTGCCCGCCCGGCTGACCGCACTGCTCGATGCCCTGCCTCCCGACGCGGCGATGCGCCAGCGCCCGGAGGGGCTCGCGGCGGCGCAATGGGTGCACTGCGCGCCGCTGCTGCCCAACATGCTGAGCGATCTGGGCAGGGCGGCGCTGGTCCTGGCGACGACGATCTTCGATCACTGGAACGACACGAGCTGCTCGCCCGACGCGTGGCAGCAGGCACTCGGCCGCGGCTCGCGGACGCCCACAGGCGCCGAGTCCGACGTTCACTATCTGCTCGAGACGCATCTGGCGCGCTACCCCGGACTTGCGGCGCTCACGTACGCGCGCTCGACGACCTCATTCACCCGCGACCACGTGATCGAGGCGACACTCGACGCGATTGAGACGCTGGGCTCCGCGCCGGCGTCGCGCTCCGGCGCGGGCGATCGATCGGCCGATGCAG
>DATMGW010000196.1:0-3159 GCA_035555295.1 Caldimonas sp. | reverse complement strand
CCCGCCGGTCCGGGCAACCCGGGCCGCCCGGACGGAGGTCCGAAGCCGCAGCTGCGCTGACGTGAAAGCCGGCGCGCCGCGGCGCCGGCATCGCGAGCAACTTCAGCTTCAGCTCCTGCGGCTCCATGACGCCGACCAGCTTGCGCAGCTCATCGCATCGATGCGACAAAATGCGGTGGTGCCTTCGACACCGGTCGTCACCCGCCCGCACTCGCGCTTCGGCCATGCCATGCGTGCGCACTTTCCGCTCGATGCCGACGCGATCTACCTGAACCACGGAACGGTCGGCGTCACGCCGCTCGCCGTGATGCGGACACGCCAGGCGATCCTCGACGAGATCGAGCGTCATCCGGCGCGCTACATGATCCGCGAGCTGATGAACCTGGGCATGTCGGCACCACCCGAGGCGCCGCGCCTGCGCGCCGCGGCCGAGCGCATCGCCACGTTCCTCGGCGTCACGGGCGAGGGGCTCGCGTTCGTCGACAACGCGAGCAGTGGCGTCAACGCCGTGCTGCGCTCGATCGCGCTCGAGCCCGGCGACGAGATCCTGATCTCGGATCAGGCCTACGGCGGGGTCCTGCGTGCCGCCGCCTTCATCGCCCGCGAGCGCGGCGCCACGCTCGCCACCGTCGCGCTTCCCTTCCCGCTCGAGGACCCGGCGGCGTGCGTCAGCGCGATCGAGCGGGCGATCACGCCGCGCACGCGCATCGCCCTGCTCGACCATGTCAGCTCCGAGACCGCACTCGTCCTGCCGCTCGCCGCGATGGCTGCGGCGTGCCGAGAGCGTGGCGTCCTCGTGCTCGTCGATGGCGCGCACGCGCCCGGCGCGATCGAAGTGGATATCGAAAGCCTCGGCGTCGACTGGTACGCGGCCAACCTGCACAAGTGGGCCTTCGCGCCGCGCAGCTGCGGCGTCCTCTGGGCCGCGCCGGCGCGTCGCGAAGGCCTGCATCCCGGCGTCATCTCGTGGGGCATCACGAACGACGACTGGCTGCAGGAATTCGACTGGACCGGAACGCGCGACCCCTCGCCATGGCTCGCCGCACCGGCCGGGCTCGACTTCATGCACGACGTCCTCGGTGTCGCCGCGATGCGCGACTACAACCACCGCCTGGCCTGGCACAGCGCGCAGCAGCTCGCCGAGCGCTGGGGTCGCAAGTGGACGATGCCCGAGTCGATGATCGGCTGCATGGTCAGTGTCCCCTTGCCGGATCGCTTCGGCCCGGCCAGCGTCGTCACGGCCCAGAGGCTGCGCGACGGGCTGTTCTTCGCCCATCGCATCGAGGTACCGGTAATCGTCCGCGCCGATTCCCTATGGGTGCGCCTGTCGCTGCAGGTCTACAACGACGAGGACGACATCGAGCAGCTGGCGCGGGCCGTCGATGCCCTGGCACGAACCGGCGCCGCCCCGCCGGCCGCGTGCTGAGGGCGATGCCTCGCAGCCTTCCAGGAGCCCTCACGCGATAGCATCGCGGCCGTGCGCGAATCGCAACGAGCAGGGCCAACGCATCGGGTACCTCGATCCGCCGGACGCAGCGGAATGATCTGGCGCCACCTGGTGGGCGAGTATTCGTTGGCTCGCTCCTATTGGTGCCACACGGTCTTGCTCGGCTGGGGACTTGCCTTTACGGGCGGATGGGCGCTGAGCGCGCTGGCCGACCGTTCGAGCGCGCGCGCGGTCTCGATCGCGGTTCTCGCGGCCGAGCCGTTCCTGCTCCTGGTGTGGCTCTGGTCGATGACCGGAACGACCGTCTAGGCATTGCGCAAGCTGTTCGCCGGGCCCGGCCGCTTCTGGGCGATCCTCGCGCTGCTGCTGATGGCCTTGAGCGCGCTCGCGGGAGCAAGCGAGATGCGCCGCCTCGGCGTGGCGCTGAAGGAGCATTGGGCCGTCGCCGCAGGAGAGCAGCCGGGGAAGCGTTTCGCGGTGACCCTCAGCGCTAGTGGCCGGGTCGTGGCGTTTGCCGGCGGAGTCAACGACGGTGCGGCGGCGGCGATCGACCGCGCGATCGGCGACGCACCGCGGGTCGGCACCCTGCTGCTCGATTCGCCGGGCGGCTGGATGCGAGAAGGCAAGCGGATGGCCGACGTCGTCAAGCGCTATCGGCTGAACACGCGGGTCGAGCACGAATGCTTCTACGCCTGCACCGTCGTTCTGCTCGCCGGCGAGAACCGCTCCGCCGGCCGGCAGGCGCAGATCGGCTTTCATCGCGCCCGCGCCATCGGCGAGGCGGCCCAGGAGGGCGTCCGCCCGGCCCGCGTCGAGGAGGCCGACATCTACCTGAAGGCCGGGCTGCGCGAGGAGTTCGTGCGCCACATCGTCTCGACGCCGAACGATTCGATCTGGACCCGACCCAGCGCGAGCTGTTACACGAGGACGTGTTGACGCGCTGACGGCGGCGGTGCCGCTGATCGAGCACCCACCGGGCAGCCCCGGTGCGAGGGTTAAGCTTGCGGGTCAGATCTCCTGGAGACCCGCGTGCTTCACCTCCCCGGCCTCGCCTTCGACCTCGGCGAAACGATCGGCATGCTGCGCGACACGGTGCAGCAATTCGCGGACGCCGAGATCGCTCCGCGCGCGGCGGAGATCGATAGCAGGAACCTCTTTCCCGCCGACCTCTGGAAGAAGCTCGGATCGCTCGGCCTGCACGGCATGACGGTGAAGGAGGAATACGGCGGCAGCGACCTCGGCTACCTGGCGCACGTTGTGGCGATGGAGGAGGTCTCGCGCGCTTCGGCGTCGGTGGGCCTGTCGTACGGCGCGCACTCGAACCTCGCCGTGAACCAGCTGCACCGCAACGGCAGCGAAGCGCAGAAGAGGAAGTACTTGCCCAGGCTCGTCTCGGGCGAGCACGTCGGCGCGCGGGCGATGAGCGAGCCGAACGCCGGGTCGGATGTCGTCAGCATGAAGCTGCGCGCCGACGCCAAGGGCGACCGCTACGTGCTGAACGGCTCGAAGATGTGGATCACCAACGCCGGCGACGCCGACACGATGATCGTCTACGCGAAGACCGACATCAACGGCGGGCCGAACGGCATCACCGCTTTCATCGTCGAGAAGGGCTTCAAGGGGCTGTCGTTCGGCACCAAGCTCGACAAGCTCGGCATGCGCGGCTCGAACACCTTCCCCGTGTTCTTCCAGGACTGCGAGGTGCCGGCCGA
>DATMGW010000195.1:0-6658 GCA_035555295.1 Caldimonas sp. | reverse complement strand
TGCGCTCGCCGCTCGAGAGCGCCGTCGTCCGCAGCGACGGCTTCGTCCTTCGCGTCGGCGGTGCGGCGCCGCTCGAGATCGAAGCCGGCGTCCTCGTCAACGCCGCCGGGTTGCACGCCCCGGCGCTGGCCAGCCGCATCGACGGCCTGGCCCCCGCACACATCCCCAAGCCGTGGTTCGCCAAGGGCAACTACTACGCGCTGGCCGGCCGCTCGCCGTTCACGCGCCTCGTCTACCCGGTGCCCGAGCCGGGCGGGCTCGGCGTCCACCTGACGCTCGACCTGGCCGGCCAAGCGCGCTTCGGTCCCGACGTCGAGTGGCTCGCCGATGGCGCTTCGCCCGAGAGCGTCGACTACGCCGTCGACCCGGCGCGCAGCGCAGCGTTCTACGCCGCGATCCGGCGCTACTGGCCGGGGCTCGAGGACGACTCGCTGGCACCGGCGTACAGCGGCGTCCGGCCGAAGCTGCAGGGGCCCGGCGAGCCGGCGCGCGACTTCATGCTGCAAGGGCCTGAAGCGCACGGCGTCGCGGGGCTGATGAACCTGTACGGGATCGAGTCGCCGGGGCTGACGGCGAGCCTGGCGATCGCTTCCGAGGTGATGCGACGGCTCGGCATTTGAGGTCGATCGCGGCGGGTTCGTGGCCGACTGCTGGGAGCCGCGACCGGCGCGAAAACCCGACGTGCCCCGAGATCGATAATCCGGAAGACCGTCGTTCATGCAGAGGCGTTGCGATCGTGAATCCCGTCATTCGTCGTCAGACCCTGGGCGACCTGCTGCATCGCAGTGCCGCACGATTCCCCCACAAGCTCGCCATCGTCTGCGGCGAGACCCGCTGGACCTATGCCGAGTTCGATCGCATCGCGGATCGCGTCGCCGCCGGCCTGACCCGGCGTGGCGTCGCCAAGGGTGCGCGCGTGGCGATACTCGCGCGCAACTCGCATGCGTTTGCCGCGCTGCGCTTCGCGCTCGCCCGACTGGGCGCCGTTCTCGTGCCGATCAACTTCATGCTCAAGGCGGACGAGGCCGCATACATCCTTCGCCACGCCGGCGCGACGATGCTCGCCACCGACAGCGAGCTGGCTCCGCTGGCGCGCGCGGCGGCGGCGCACGACACGGCCGTGCGCGACTTCGTCTGGCTTCCCTCGGAGAATGCCAGCGTTCCCGAAGCCGACATGATCGCCTTCGACACGCTCGCGGGCAGCGACGCGGCGCTTCCCGACATTGCGCTCGACGGCAGCGATCTGCTGCAGATCGTCTACACGAGCGGCACCGAGTCCGCCCCGAAGGGCGCGATGCTGACCCACGACGCCGTGCTGTGGCAGTACGTGAGCTGCATCGTCGACGCCAGCATCGCCAACGACGACCTCGCGTTGCACGCACTGCCGCTGTACCACTGCGCGCAGCTCGACGTATTCCTGGGGCCCTCGATCCATGTCGGCGCCACGAATGTCATCACGGCCCGTCCGGTCCCGGACAACCTGCTGCCGCTGATCGAGCGCCACCGCATCAGCTCTTTCTTCGCACCGCCGACGGTCTGGATCTCGCTGCTTCGTTCGCCGCTCTTCGATCGCACCGACCTGTCCGGCCTGCGCAAGGGCTACTACGGGGCCTCGATCATGCCGGTCGAAGTGCTGCGCGAGCTGGCGCAGCGCTTGCCGCAGGTGCGGCTGTGGAACCTGTACGGCCAGACCGAGATCGCGCCGCTGGCGACGATGCTGGCCCCCGAGGACCAGCTGCGCAAGCCCGGCTCGTGCGGGCGCGCCGTCCTGAACGTCGAGACGCGCGTCGTCGACGACGCGATGCGCGACGTGGCGTCGGGCGAGGTCGGCGAGATCGTGCATCGCTCGCCGCATCTGATGATCGGCTACTTCCACGACGACGAACGGACGACGGCCGCCTTCGAAGGCGACTGGTTCCACTCCGGCGATCTGGCGACCATGGATGACGAGGGCTATATCACGGTGGTCGACCGGAAGAAGGACATGATCAAGAGCGGCGGCGAGAACGTGTCCAGCCGCGAGGTCGAGGAAGTCATCTACCGCCTGCCCGAAGTGTCCGAGGTGGCCGTGGTCGGCATTTCCCACCCGCGCTGGGTCGAGGCGGTCGTTGCCGTTGTCGTCGTCAAGAGCGGCCAGGCGCTCAGCGAGAGCCAGGTGCTGGCGCACTGCGCGTCCAGCATGGCCGCGTTCAAGGCACCCAAGCGCGTCGTCTTTGCCGAGACGCTGCCCAAGAACCCGAGCGGCAAGCTGCTCAAGCGGCAGCTGCGGCAGTCGCACGCGGCGTTGTTCCCTGTCGATTGAGGCGGCGGAATCGCCGCGAGCCCTGACGACCGGCGCCGGGTCGACCCGGCGGTTCAGGTCGGCATGCGCGCCGCTGCAGCCGAGTCGAGCGCGCCCTCGCCGCGCGCGATCGCGGCGTCGAACATCGCGGCGACGCCGGGCATGACGTAGAGCTCGACGCCGCCGCGCCGGGCCTCCTCGATCATCAGGCGCACGTCCTTGCGCGCCATCGAGACTTCAAACGACGGCGAGGTGAACGCGCCCGATTCGATCCGCGCCGCCCGGGCGGGAAGGAGCTGGCCCGGGTTGAACTGCTTGAACAATGAGAACGCCTCGCCGGTCGGGATGCCGACCGCGTGCGCCAGGCGGTTGACGTCGCCGAGGACGCCCATGATCCCGATCAGCGTCATGTTGCCGAACAGCTTGAACGCCGCCGCCCGTTCGGGAGCCTCGCCCAGGTAGACCACGTTGCCGGTCATCTTCTGCAGCGCCGGCAGCAGAGCGTCGTGGCGCGACTTCTCTCCGGACACGAGCATCAGGCCGGTTCCTTCGAGCGCGTTTGTCGGCGCCATGAAGACCGGTGCGTGAACGAAGGTCCGGTCGCGCGAGTTCCAGCGCGCGATGCGCTCGGCGGTGGGCGTGACGGCAGTCGTCGTGTGGTCGACGATCCAGGTTGCCTTCGGGATCGCCGCGGCGATCGGTTCGAGCACCGCGTCGACCGACGCATCGTCGGACAGCGACAGGTGGATCCGCTCGGCACCGGCGAGTGCCGCTGCCGGATCGTCGAACGCCCGGGCTCCGTCCGCTTCCAGCGCGCGTGCCTTGGCGGCGGTGCGGTTCCACACATTGACCTCGTGGCCGGTCGCGCGCAGGCGACGCACGAACCCCGAACCCATCAGGCCGGTTCCGAAAAAGGCGATCTTCATGGCTGGCTGTCCTTCCGCTGGCAATGCGGCACGATACTGTTTCCGGGGTCGCTTCGCACGCCCCGCCGCCGCGCCGCGCGTTCCTGGGCGTCGGCCAGTTCGCGAGTCGGGCCAACGACGATGCCACCTTGGCAAGAAGGCGCCTCTTCGGCAATGATCACCGACCAGCGAAGCGGAGGATTCCTCATGGAGATGGATCGGGTCGCGATCAACGCGAGGGCCAGGCGCATCCGGCGGCACGGGGCGTTGCTCGTGCTGCTGTGCGCATGGGGCTGCGCGCACGCGCAGGCGACGCCGGCGGCGCGCGCCCGCTCGCTCGCGGCGACGTGCGCCGCCTGTCACGGGACGGAAGGTCGCCCCGTCGAAGGACAGCCGATGCCGGCGCTGGCCGGCCTGCCGCGCGAGCGTATCGCCACGGAACTGCGCGCCTTTCGCGACGGCAGCCGGCCGGCCACGGTGATGCAGCAGCTCGCCAAGGGCTACAGCGACGCGCAGATCGATGCGCTCGCCGCCTATTTCGCCGCCCTGTCGGCAGGGAGCGCGCGATGAAGCGGCGCGACCTGGTGCAAGGCCTGCTGTCCGGCGGCGCGCTCGCCGCGCTCGGCGGATGCGCGACGCCCGCCGCCGTGCCGGCGTCGGCGCGCGTCGTCGTGATCGGCGCCGGCTATGGCGGCGCCACTGCGGCAAAGTACGTGCGGCTCTTCTCCGACGGCGCCGTCGACGTCGTGCTGGTCGAGCCGCAGCCCGCCTTCGTCTCCTGCCCGGTCTCCAACCTCGTTGTCGCCGGCGTGCGCCGCCTCGACGACATCACTCGTTCCTACGAGAGCCTGCGCAAGCGTCACGGCGTGACCGTCGTGCAGGACCGAGCCACCGCCATCGACCTGCAGGGCAAGCGCGTGCGGCTCGCCCGCGGCGCCGAGATCCGCTACGACAAGCTCGTCCTCGCGCCTGGCATCGAGCTGATGTTCGACGCCGTGCAAGGGCTCGCGCAGGCGCAGGCCGACGGCACGATCCTGCAGGCGTGGAAGGCCGGTCCGGAGACCGAAGCCTTGGCGCGCCAGCTGCAGTCGATGCGCGACGGGGGCGTCTACGCGATCGCCGTTCCCGAAGCGCCGTACCGCTGCCCGCCCGGTCCCTACGAACGCGCGAGCGTCGTCGCCTCGTACCTCAAGCGCTTCAAGCCGCGCTCGAAGGTGCTGATCCTCGACGCCAACCCCGACGTCGTCTCCAAGCCGGCGCTCTTCAAGAAGGCCTGGGCCGAGCTCTACCCGGGCCTCGTCGAGTACCTGCCGCTGCACAAGGCGGCGGCGGTCGACGCGAAGACGATGAGCGTGAAGTTCGAGATCAGCGACGACGTGAAGGCGGACGTCCTGAACGTGCTGCCGCCGATGCGCGCCGGGACGCTCGCGGTCGAGGCCGGCCTGGCGAACGCGAACCGGCGCTGGTGCCAGGTCGACTTCCTGAGCTTTGCCTCGACGCTCGCGAAAGACGTCCACGTGGTCGGCGATTCCATCCTCGCGGCGCCGCTGATGCCCAAGTCGGCGCACATGGCGAACGCACACGCGAAGGTCGCGGCGGCAGCAATCGTCGCCGAGCTCGCGGGCGCCGAGGTCGACGCGCATCCGATGCTGACCAACACCTGCTACAGCTTCGTCAGCGACAGCGAAGCGGTGCACGTCGCGAGCGTGCACGAGTACGTCGCTGCCGAACGAACCTTCAAGACGGTGGCCGGCTCGGGCGGGGTGTCGGCGGCACGCTCGCAGCTCGAGGCCGGCTTCGCGGCGGGCTGGGCGGCCAACATCTGGGCCGACACGCTGGGCTGAGACGCCGCGCCCGCATCGCCTGCACGCGGCCGGCGCGCTTGCTGGCGCTGGACTCCGGCCCGTCGCGGTGGTGGAATCGCCGGCTTGCAGGAGGGACGTGATGGCCAAGCTCAATGTCAACGGGCGGGAGCGCGAGTTCGACGCCGAGCCCGATACGCCCTTGCTCTGGGTGCTGCGCGAGCAGCTCGACCTCACCGGGACGAAGTACGGTTGCGGCGTCGCGCTGTGCGGCGCCTGCACTGTCCACATCGACGGCGTGCCGACGCGGTCGTGCGTGCGGCCGGTGTCGTCGGTGGGGCCGAACGAGAAGGTCGTGACCATCGAAGGCCTGTCGCCCGACGGCACGCATGCGCTGCAAAAGGCGTGGGCGGCGCTCGACGTGCCGCAGTGCGGCTACTGCCAGTCGGGCATGCTGATGGCGGCGGCGGCGCTGCTCGAGGCCAAGCCGGTGCCGAACGACGCCGACATCGACCAGGCGATCAACAACATCTGCCGCTGCGGCACGTACAACCGGGTACGCGCGGCCATCAAGCTCGCCACCACCGGCGCCTGAGCTGCCGGCAACGCGATCGGAGGACACGATGAGCATCCTTCTCGACAGACGCAGCTTCATCGGCGGCTCGACCCTCGCCGCGGGCGGGCTGGCCGTCGGCATCTGGTTGCCGCTTGCCGGCCGCGCCGAGGCACAGACCGCACCGGCCCCGCCCGACGAGGTCAACGCCTGGGTCGTGATCAAGCCCGACGATACGGTCGTGATCCGCATCGCCCGCTCGGAGATGGGACAGGGGTCGCTGACCGGCCTCGCGCAGCTCGTCGCCGAGGAGCTCGAATGCGACTGGGCGCGAGTGACCACCGAATACCCGACGCCGGGGACCAACCTGGCGCGCAACCGCGTATGGGGCAATTTCTCCACCGGCGGCAGCCGCGGCATCCGCGAATCGCAGGACTACGTGCGCAAGGGCGGCGCGATCGCCCGGACGATGCTCGTGCAGGCGGCGGCCAACGAATGGAACGTGGCGGCGGCGGAATGCACGGTGGCCGACAGCGTCATCACGCACGCAGCGAGCGGTCGCAAGACGACGTACGGCAAGGTCGCCGCGGCGGCCGCGCGGCTGACGCCACCGACCGAGGTGACGCTGAAGGACCCGAAGACGTGGAAGATCGCCGGCAAGCCGCTGAAGCGCCTCGACACCGCGCCCAAGCTGACGGGCGAGCAGCGCTACGGCATCGACCTGAAGCTGCCCGGCATGCTGAGCGCAGCGATCAAGGATTGCCCCGTCGCCGGCGGCAAGCTGAAGAGCTACGACGCGGCGGCGATCCAGGGCCGGCCCGGCGTGAAGAAGGTGCTGCGCGTCGGCGACAGCGCGGCGGCGGTCGTCGCCGACACGTGGTGGCGCGCCAAGACCGCGCTCGATGCGCTGCCCGTCGTCTGGGACGAGGGTGCGAACGCGAAGCTCTCGAGCGCCGACATCGCCGCGATGCTGAAGGAAGGCCTCGACGCCAAGGAGGCGTTCGTCGGCAACGAGTCGGGCGATGCGCGAGCCGCCATCGCAGCAGCGCCGCGGCGCATCGAAGCCGTGTACTCATACCCGTTCCAGAACCACGCGACGATGGAGCCGATGAACGCG
>DATMGW010000194.1:0-4298 GCA_035555295.1 Caldimonas sp. | reverse complement strand
CCTCGATGTTCTCGGCCGTGATGTTCTCGCGCGGCCTCGTCAACCTCTGGTACGGCCGGCAGAAGCGGCTGAAGAGCGTGTCCATCGGTCAGGTCTGGAAGCCGGTGTCATGAAGCCCGATGGCGCCTCGCTTCGCTCGCTGCCCCCCGAGGGGGCGCGGCCGGGCTTGGGAACGGCCCGGCGCGCCGGTCGCGTCCAAAGCGAACCTATCGAGCAAGGCTGACATGGAGTTCTTCCGTATCCGGCGCGACATCCCGTTCATGCGGCATGCGCTGGTCTTCAACGTCATCTCGGCGCTGACCTTCCTCGCCGCCGTCTTCTTCCTGGCGACGCGCGGGCTGCACTATTCGATCGAGTTCACCGGCGGCACAGTGATCGAGACCGCCTACGCGCAACCCGCCGACATCCCGAAGGTCCGCTCGACCGTCGACGGCCTGGGCCTCGGCGACGTGCTGGTGCAGAACTTCGGCAGCTCGCGCGACGTCATGATCCGCGTGCCGCTGCGCGGCGACCTGAAGCAGGCCGACCTCGTCGCCCGCGTCTTCACCGCGCTGTGCAAGGCCGAGGGCGGAGCGATCGCAAACCGCGAGGGGCCGGTCGAGCAGGGGCAGTCGGCGTCGCGCCAGGTCTGCTCGGCCGGGGTCGTCGAGCCGGTGCGGCTGTCGCGCAGCGAGTTCGTCGGCCCTCAGGTCGGCAAGGAGCTCGCCGAGGATGGCGCCAAGGCGCTGGCCTTCGTCGTCATCGGCATCATGGTCTACCTGGCGTTCCGCTTCGAGTGGAAGTTCTCGGTCGCCGCGATCATCGCCAACCTGCACGACGTCGTCATCATCCTGGGCTTCTTCGCCTTCTTCCAGTGGGAGTTCTCGCTCTCGGTGCTCGCCGCCGTGCTCGCTGTGCTCGGCTATTCGGTGAACGAATCGGTCGTCATCTTCGACCGGATCCGCGAGTCGTTCCGGCGCTATCGCAAGATGACGACGCGCGAGGTCATCGACCACGCGATCACGAGCACGATCAGCCGCACCATCATCACGCACGGCTCGACACAGATGATGGTGCTCTCGATGCTCGTCTTCGGCGGGCAGACACTGCACTTCTTCGCGATCGCCCTGACGATCGGCATCCTGTTCGGCATCTACTCCTCGGTCTTCGTCGCCGCGGCGATCGCCATGTGGCTCGGCGTCAAGCGCGACGACCTGATCGGCCCCGCGGCCAAGGAGCACGATCGCGACGACCCGAACGCCGGGGCGGTGGTGTAGAGTCGAAAGAGATTCCCGCCAGGACGGATCGCACCCCATCCCCATGCCCACCCCCGCCAACCCGACGGCACTGGCGCAGCAGGCGAGGCGGTCATATGTGGAGCGGCTGCTGGCCGGCATGCCGGCGGTCGTCCAGGCGGTCGACCAGGGCGCGAGAACGCTGGCCGCATCGGTCGCCGAGCCTGCCGTCGCGCTGAAGCGCCGCGAGCTGATCCCGATCCTGCAAGGCTCCTTCCCGCTCTGGCTGCAGGGCATGACGACGATGCTGCGCGCCTCGCTGACCACCGGCACGGTTCCGCAGACGCGCCTCGGCGACCTGCCGGTGCAGTCGGGCAGCCAACGCCCGGGCGGCAAGCTCAGCCTGGTCGACGACGACACGATCGAGCACGAGATCCTGAGCTCGCGCCTGGCGCTGGCGATGATGGACCGCGCCTCGTGGGAGTTCACCGACCTGCGCTCGCGCATGAACGTCCTCGAGAAGCGCGAAGAGCTCGACACCAACGACATCCTGCGCCCGCACGTGCTGGCGCGCGTCGTCACGAATTCCTGGCTCGCCGTGCCGCTCGGCTTCGACGCATGGCGGGTCCTGCACACCGTGCTGCACGACGAGCTCTCGCACTTCGCCGAAGAGGCGTACCACGAAACGAACCGCTTCCTGCTGCAGCGCCACGTCCTGCCCGAGATCGACCTGCGCCCCTTCATCCGCCGCTCGAACCACGGCGGCGGGACGCTCTCGGGGGTCGGTTCGCGGTCGTCGGGAACGAGCGGCGGCTTCGGCACGCCGACCGGGGCGGCGTCGAGTGCGTCCGATTTCCAGTACTCGGCGATGAAGCCGCCCAAGGAAGCGCACGAGGTCGGCGACGAGACGCGCATGATGACTCGCGCCGCCGGGCTGACGCGCGGCCCCGACCAGGCCGAGGCGGTGCTCGGCCGCCTGAACCGGCTGGTCGGCCGGCAGCTGCCCGATTTCGCCAACACCTCGCACTCGCACGTGCCGGCCTCGCCGCGCCTCAATGCGGCGATTGCGGAGGCGCAGGAGGGTGTCGCGCGACGCCTCGCCCATGCCGCCGCGGCGGCGGCCAGCGGCGGCACGGCGGCGGTCGGCACGCCCGCCCTGCTCGAGGAACTGCACCAGCGCAAGCAGGCCCTCAAGGCGGCGGCGACGACGCCGGTCGAGCGAGCGACGATCGAGATCGTCGCCTTGCTGTTCCAGAGCATCCTGATGGAAGACGCGATTCCGGCATCGGTGCGCGTCTGGTTCGCGCGGCTGCAGATGCCGGTACTGCGCGTCGCCGTCTCCGAGCCCGATTTCTTCGCCACCGTCGAGCATCCGGCGCGCCGCCTGATCGACCGCATGGGCTCGTGCGTGATGGGCTTCGACTCAAGCAGCCGCGTCGTCGGCGACCTGCTCGAAAAGGAGATCAAGCGCGTCGTCCAGGTCGTCGAGGCCTATCCTGACACCGGTCGGCGCGTCTTCCAGACGGTGCTCACCGAGTTCGAGAAGTTTCTCGAGCACTACTTCAGGAACGAGAACGAGGCGTCGAAGAAGGGCGTCTCGCTTGCGGCGCAGGTCGAGCAGCGCGAGACGATGGCGATCCAGTACACGATCGAGCTGCGCAAGATGCTCAACGACGTGCCGGTGCAGGAAGGCGTTCGCGACTTCCTCTTCCACGTCTGGGCCGACGTGCTCGCGACGACCGCCGTCAAGGCCGGCAGCCCCGACGCGATCAAGGAGATGAAGCGCGTCGCCGCCGACCTCATCTGGTCGGCGAGCGCGAAGGTGTCGCGCGCCGAGCGCGCCGAGGTGATCCGGCGCCTGCCGCCGTTGCTCAAGACGCTGCGCGAGGGCATGGATGAAGCGGGCATTCCCGTCCCCAAGCAGGACGAGCACATCCAGCGCCTCAACAATTCGCTCGCCGCCGCGTTCACCGCAAAGGCCGCGGCGATCTCGCACGAGCGCCTCGAGGAGCTGATGGCGCGGCTCGAGACGCTCGAGGAGCTGTTGCCCGAAGCCGAGCAGGTCGACATCGACGAGTCGCTCGTCATGGACCTGTCAGGGCACGAAAGCTCGGAGCTCGAAGTCGTCGCCGAAGGCGGCTCGATGCCGACCCCGGCGATGCTCTCCTGGGCGCGCGAGCTGCAGGTCGGCAGCTGGTACATGCTCGACTACCGCAATCGCAACGAGGCCGTCCAGCTCGCCTGGCAGGGCATGCGCCGTCAGCTCACGCTCTTCGTCTCGCCGCAGGGCCGCGGCGTCCTCTTCCAGCAGCACCGCCTCGCCGCCTTCCTGCAGGCTGGCCTGCTCGTTCCGGCACAGGACGAAGCGCTGACCGTGCGCGCGACCCGAAGCGCGATGGCCAAACTCGACGGCGACCCGAGCCGCCTGCTCGGCTAGCTAGCTAAGCTAGCGCAAACCGGGCGCCGGCGTCCGGTTTCTAGTGAATGAGCCGGTCTTCCTCCGCGACGAACAATTCGTCGAGTATCAGTGCGTCGGGCTCTTCGCCGAGCGACCAGAACACCATCAGGACGATGATCTTCAGGTCTTCCAGGTCGAGCGGACCGCCCGCAATCGCGCTGGCGCGATCGATGACCATCTCGCGCATCGGCGGTGGCAGGACGCCGGCCGACTCGAGGAAGCGGATGAAGCCGATCGATTGCTCGCCGAGGTGCTCGAGCTCGGAGGCGGCATAGACGCGCACACTGTCGTCGCGCTGCTCGCCGACGCGCCCCTCGGCGGCCGCGGCGACGCCGTCGAGCCAGGTCAGCGCATCCTCGATTTCTTCCGATTCGAAGCCAACCGACGTGAGCTTTCTCGTCAGCTGCTCATGCTCGGGGCACGCATCGGGGCGCCAGTAGTTCTCGTACAAGTACACGAGGACATCGAACATGAAAAGACTATACCCGAGCGACCCTTTCCGACACGGCCTTGCGGACGAACGGCACCGGTCGCCGTGGCGCGGCGGTGCGCGCCTCAGGCCCGTTCGATCCGCTGGAACACCTGGCCAGGCAGCCGGGCCACGCGCCCCGCGAGCTCCAGGTCGA
>DATMGW010000193.1:0-18384 GCA_035555295.1 Caldimonas sp. | reverse complement strand
AAGCTCCGTGGCCAACGCCGCATTGCCCTGCCCCTGCTGCTGCAAGGATTCGAGCAACTGCGCCAGCCATGGAAGGGGCTCGCCGATCACCATCGGCGTCCGCTGGCCCGCGAACACCTTGGCGCGAACCAGTTCGCTGCGAATCGCGTAGCCGACGGTCTCGCGCATCGGCCCGGTCGAGGGGTCGAGGTCGGCAATGACGTTCAACTGCGTGTGGGCACGCTCCCATTGCCCCAGCACACAAAGCAGCTGCGCCAGAAACACGCGCAAAGCGACCTGGTTCGGCGAGGCCCGGACCGCTGCGGTCAGGTGCGCAAGCGCGCCCTTCGGATCGCCGCCGCGAACAGCAGCTTCGGCGAGCGACTTGGGATCGGGTTTTTCGGTTTCGGGCATGAGGCGGGTGACAAGGCGATCGGGCTCGTGGGTCCTGCCGCGCCTAAAAACCGTGTCCGCAATCGCCGCAGAAGCGGGCCTCGCGGGGTTGCGTGGCGCCGCAGGAGGGACAGCTCTTGTGCGTGCTCGCCATGTCGAACCCGCACTCAGCGCAAAAGCGTCCGCCCTGGGAGGGCGTCTGGCAGTTCGGACAGGCCAGCGCGCCTCCCCCTTGACCTGCGTTGCGTTGCGATCCGCCCTTGGCGCAGTCGAGGCAGAGCCCGCTGCGCTCGTCGAAACATTCGTCGCCGACCCATTTTTGGCACGCGTCGCAGCAGTGATAGCGATCCTTGGCCAACGCAATGGCTTCCGCCTGTGCCTCCGCGCGCGCACCCGCGCTCCCGGCGTCGGCGAAAGCGCCGACGCCTCGACTCGCACGGTAGATATTCTGGACGGTGCGCGAGACGCCGCTCAGCCACCCGCCGAGCTCCTGGGTCAGGGCAGAGGAGCGCGACAACAGGCCGGTGAGTTGACCCTTGCGATACGCCTTGAACGGCGAGCGCCAGGTCTCGCCGCAACGTTCGCAGAAGAATTCAAACTGGAATCCGGCGCCCAGGTCGGACGTCGACGCGGGGACGTCGCGGAAGTTTTTCAGCGTGGGCACGTCGTCACCCTGCCGAGGCTCAGTCTTTCGACTTCATGACGAAGAGGCTCGTCGTTTGCGCAGCCGCGCGCGCCAGCTTGGCGCCCGCGAGGGAATCGCGGTGGAATCCTTCGGGAGCGGGGCCAAGGCGACCCTTCTGCTGGTCGACGCCGCGAGTGTTGGTGTACGAGAACGAGATCTCCGAGAACTCGGCTTCCCAGTCCTCCTTCATGTCCGCCATCGTGTCGTCGACTTCGACGCTCAGGTCGTACTTCAGAAAGCGCAGGTTCTTGGCGGTGACGACGATCGTGAGCGGTGCGCTCACCGACCGATGAAAGATCGTGATCACGACGCGCGGCAGGATCTCGCCGGCCTTCATGCAATTGAGCATCTGCGTGCTGGCGAAGTCGACCCGCTTGCTGAACGAGAACTCCAGGTTGCCGAGATCCTTCTTATTTTTGTACTCGTCCAATGCCTTCTTGGCCTTGGTCGAGGCCTTGTCCGCGGTCTTCGCCGCGGACTTTTTCTGGATCTCGTCGATCTCCTTCAGGGCCGCCCGGATCGACCTCGGATCGTCCTTGTTCGTCCTCTTGACGAGGGCCTTGAGTTCCTTGTCCGCCTCATCGTCCGCGACGTCCTCCGCAAGAACGGCGAATTCGAGGCTGACCTCTGTGTCGGACTTCCCGGCGACTTCGATCTTCGTTTGAGCGAGTTCGGTTTTCTCGTCCTCCTTTTTGCGCCGCTCGACTTCCTCCTGGTTGACGATCTTCCAGTTCCAGTCGAGCACCTCCACCTGCTGGTTGAAAGGGGGCGCCATCGCCTCGCCGAGAATCGGCAACCCCGACTTGCGGATCATCAACAGGTAGACCTCTGCGCCGTCCATGTCTGCTACTTCTTGAAGAAGAAGGGAACGGTCGGCGTATGCGCATTGATGGCGTCCACCTTGCGCATGTACGTGATCGTGATCCCGGTGAAATTCATGGTCACGTCTTCAACGAGTTCCGCGCCCATCTGCGAACTCTGCAGCTTGAGCGAGACATCGGAAAAGTACCCACCGGTAACGGTGAGGTTGTAGCCGGGGTCGCGCACCGGCCCGACCAGATTCTGGATGTTCAGCACTGTGATCGACGCCAGCACGACCGGAACCTTGTTGTCGAGAGCCAGCATGATCTGTGCAGACGCAGCGTCGGCGCGCTTCTTGAAGGTGAGCTTGCCGAGGTTGATCTGCACCTCGTTGCCGCCGACCCCGAGGAAACTCGAGGCTGCCCCAGTCAGACTGAGACCGAAGCCCGCCTTAGCCTCCGGGTTCTTGTGGGCAGTCATGTCCCACTTGAAATCGAGCAGCTCGATCTGACCGGTGAAGGGCGGAGCAGCCTGCCCCTCGCCGAAAATCGGGCCGACCAACGTCGTCAGCTGAAGGAAGATGTTCGACCAAGCCATCCGCGAGCCTCAAAAGGGAGTCATCGTGGGAGCGGTTCGCGCGCCACGATGACTTCGATCCGCCGGCGGAAGCGCCGGCCAAGCAGACGTTATTCGACCGAGCCTTCCGGAATGTTCCAGTGGTACTTCATGGCCGAGTCGAGCTTGCCGGTGTCCAGCTGCGGCTTGTACTCGATGAAGACTTCCTTGAAGACGCACTCGATCTTCTGGGTGACGTTGCCTTCCTCGGTGCCCGAATTCGAGACCTTGGTGATGTAGGTGTTCTTCATGACCATCCTGAAGTACTGCTCGGGAATCGAGCCGCCGGTGGTCTTGCACATGTTCAACTCGGCCGCGTCGAACGACATGCCCTTGCAGATGAATTGCATGATCGCCGTGGACGACTTGTCGAAGTAGTGCTCGAAGTTCATCTTGCCCGGATTCGGCTTGCCGACGCTCGCGCCGCTGCCCTTGGTCCAACTCGACTCGGCTTCGATTTCCCAGTCCCAACCCTGGATCTCGAACCAGCCGTCTTTCCCCAAGAAGCCCTTTTGCTTGGACTCGCCTTGCGAGGCGTTGCTGAATTTCATGAATGCGTTGACCGGCATGTCTGAATCTCCTGAAAGTTAATTGGCGACGACCGGCAGGATCAGCCGGCGCCCTTCTCCGACGGAAGTTTGGAAACCAGGCGCAAAGACACCGTCAGGCCTTCGAGCTGGTAGTGCGGTTTGAGATAGAACTTGGACTGGTAGTACCCAGGCGCGCCCTCGACCTCTTCGACTTCGACCTGCGCCGCCGCAAGTGGACGCTCCGCCTTGGTTCGCTCGGAAGAGTGCGCCGGATCGCCGTCCACATAGTTGAGGATCCACTTGTTCAGCCAGTCGGACATCGCATCGCGGTCCTTGAAAGACCCGACCTTGTCGCGGACGATGCACTTCAGGTAGTGCGCGAAGCGGTTGCAGGCGAACAGGTACGGCAGACGGGCGGCCAGCGCGGCGTTCGCCGTCGCGTCGGGATCGTCGTACTCCTGGGGCTTCTGCAGCGACTGGCCGCTGATGAAGGCCGCAAAGTCGGAATTCTTGCGATGGATCATCGACAGGAAGCCGTTCTTCGAGAGCTCGGCCTCGCGCCGGTCGGAAATGGCGATCTCCGTCGGGCACTTCATGTCGACGCCGCCGTCGTCAGAAGGGAAGCTGTGCGTCGGCAGATTCTCGACCGCCCCGCCGGACTCGATGCCGCGGATCCGCGAGCACCAGCCGTAGGTCTTGAACGATCGGTTGACGTTGACCGCCATCGCGTACGCTGCATTGGCCCAGCTGTAGCTCGTGTGCGCCGCGCCGGCGGTGTCTTCCTCGAAGTCGAACTCGTCGACCGGACTCGTCTTCGCTCCGTACGGCGCCCGGGCGAGGAAGCGGGGCATGCACAACGCGAGGTAGCGGGCGTCGTCGGACTCACGCAGCGAGCGCCACGCCGCGTATTCCGGCGTGGTGAAGATCTTGGTCAGGTCGCGCGGGTTGGCGAGTTCCTGCCACGATTCCATCTGCATCACGCTGGGGCTGGCGCCGGTGATGAACGGCGCGTGCGCCGAAGCGGCCAACTTCGACATCTCGCCCAGCAGTTCGACGTCGGGCGGCGTGTGGTCGAAGTGGTAGTCGCCGACCAGGCAGCCGTACGGCTCTCCGCCGAACTGGCCGTATTCTTCCTCGTAGAGCTTCTTGAAGAGCGGTGACTGATCCCAGGCCGTGCCCTTGAACCGCTTGAGCGTCTTGCCCAGGTCGGCCTTGGAAACGTTCATGACACGGATCTTCAGCTGCTCGTCGGTCTCGGTGTTGTTGACGAGGTAGTGCAGGCCGCGCCAGGCCGACTCGAGCTTCTGGAAGTCCTCGTGGTGGATGATCTTGTTGACCTGCTCGGTCAGCTTCTTGTCGAGCGCGGCGATCATTGCCTCGATCGTGCGCACCGCGTCGGTGCTGCGCAGCGCGGTGTTCGCGAGCGCCTGCTGCGCAAGCGTCTGCACCGCCTGCTCGACGGCGCTCTTCGCCTCGTCGGTCTTCGGCTTGAATTCCTTCTTCAGCAACGCCGCAAAATCGTTGCCTTCGATCGTCACGCCGGCCAGCGCCGAGCCTTGTCTTTCGAGTTCAGCCATCTGAGTAGCTCCGGTTCAAGAGGTGTCTGGTGCGCCGCCGCGTCACTCTTGCGGCTTGGCTTCCGCGGTAATTGTTGCGAGAAGCGCCGGATCGGCGAGGACCTTGGCGATCAGCTCCTCGGCGCCCGTCTTGCCGTCCATATAGGTAATGAGATTGGAGAGCTGCGTGCGTGCCTCGAGCAGCTTGTTGAGCCCTTCGACCTTGCGCGCGATGGCGGCGGGCGAAAAGTCGTCCATGCTCTCGAAGGTGATGTCGACGGGCAGGCTGCCTTCGCCGGTGAGCGTGTTCTCGACCTGGAAGGCGACGCGTGGCTTCATCGATTTCATGCGCGCGTCGAAGTTGTCGACGTCAACCTCGAGGAACTTGCGGTCGGCGACCGGCGGCAACGCCTCCTCGGGCTTGCCCGAGAGGTCGGCCATGACGCCCATGACGAAGGGCAACTGGACCTTCTTCTGCGCGCCGTAGAGCTCGACGTCGTACTCGATCTGGACGCGGGGAGCGCGGTTGCGCGCGATGAATTTCTGACTGCTGCCCATGGCTGACTCCTCGTGAGATTCCTTGCCTGCATCCGCCGACCGAGGTCGGGGGGGAAAACCTTCATCTTGCCATCATTCCTGCGCCTGGAGGGCGGAAAGTTCCTCAGCGGAAATCCCCATGACACGGGCGACTTCGTTCAGCGATTCCGGGGCGAGCTCACGCACCAGCTCGACGAAATTCTTGTCCATGAGCTTGCGCGCCCGGCGGAGCAAGAGTTGCGCCGGATTCGTCGGCTCGGTGCGCTCCAGGTATTCGCAAACGATGTCGATCGCCCGCAACGCATCGTTGCGCGATTCGATTCCGCCGCTCAGCCCGCCGCGCGAGCCGCCGCGCCGGGACCCGGCTTCGCCAGCCGCACCGCCGCCATCGCCTTCGGCCCCGACCTCCGACGCGGCCTCGCGCGCCCCGGGCATCAGGTCGCGGATACCCGTGAGGACGGTGACAAGAGGCTGCAACTCGGGGGCCGCAGCGTAGCCAACGCGGTCGCGCATCAGCTGCTGCAGCTCGGCGACCTTGGCCAGCGCCACCTGGGGGAACTCGCGCAGCGCGGGGTTGGACTCGGCGGCGTCGCGCAGCATCTGCTCGACCGTCGACCGGCTGACCGCCGTGTCGCCCGAGCGCGGCTCGAGAACACCCAGGGCGACCTCGACGTCGCGACCGCGCAGCTCGCCGATCGAGCGGTCGTTGAGGACAAGCGCCTCGCGGAGGTCGCCGAGCATCCCCGCCAGGCTGCACATGTCGTTCAGAGCGTTGACCCGCGCATACGCGTCGCCGTCGTCGGGAACGGGATGCAGCTCGTCCCAGAAACGGGCGAGCAGCCCCTCGATGAGGCGCAGGCCTTCGGGAAGCGTCGCGGCGCCATCGAGACGCAGTCGGGCCCGGGTCCAGTAGATGGCGACGCGCAAATCGCGGCTGCGCTCGAACAGGTTTTGCGAATGGCCTAGAACGGCGCGCCAGTCGGGCGCAACGCCCTCGGCCTCGAACTGGCTGGGCGGGCGGCCGATCGCCGCCTTTTCCATTTCGCGAAACTCGTCGTCGTACTCGAGATTTTCGCCGCAGGCGCTGTCGGCAAGCGGCTGCAACCAAGCATCGACGATGGTCGGCCGCGCAGGCGAACCCGCACCGCTTACTCCACCGCCCGTGCCGTCATCCATCGTTGTTCTCTTCGCCGGATCAAGCGCTCAGGCCACCCCGGTTCCGCTGTGGCCCGAGGTTGTATAGCGCGGCTCAGGGTGCGTCAAGCCGAGCCGCCTAGTCTTAATGGGGATGTGCAAGAAAGTCACGGCAGGGTAGGCTTCGCGGGAGCGCCGGCAAGAAGACCGGGCCACGTGTCGAGGTGCCCCTTGATTTCTTCCTTCCGGCTGCGCGCCGGGCTCGTCGCGCTTGCGTCAGCCTGCTTTGCCATTCACTCGTACGGACAGGCCCCGCCACCGCCTTCGGTGCCACCCGGCGCAGTGCCGCAACCCGAGGAGCTCCAGCAACGCGCGCTTCCCGCCAAGCCGAACGAGCCAGTCGTTCCGGCTGCTCCCGTGGTTCGAGAGCTCGGCAAGCCGAGCGACGAGATCACGCTCGACGTCACCGCGTACAGCGTCGACGACAGCGCACCGGCTCCGCTGCGTGCCGCGTTGCCCGAGCTGACCCGAGCCTTCACCGGCAAGGACCGGAGCTACGAGGATCTCGTCAATGCCGCGTCGGCGGTGACGCGCTACCTGCAGCGCGAGCTCGGCTACTACCTCGGCTATGCCTACCTGCCCGAGCAGGCGCCGACCGGCGGCGTGATCCGGATCGCCGTGCTCGAAGGCCGGCTCGACGAGGTCATCCTCAACTGGCCCGACAAGATGCCGGTCGACCGCTCGGTCGTCGAGGCGTACCTCGCGCGACTCAAGCCCGGCGAGATCCTGCGCGTACGAGACGTCGAGCGCATCGTCTTTTTGGTCAACGACCTGCACGGCCTGACCGCTCGATTCGAGGTCAAGGCCGGGCGCACGCCAGGCACGGCATCGCTTGTCGTCACGGTGCTGCCGGAGCAGCGCACCGCCGGACGGGTCGAGGTCGACTCGCTCGGCTCGCGCTATTCCGGCGTCTGGCGCGGCAGCGCTCTGGCCACGGTCGCGAGCCCATTCGGTCGCGGCGACGGGCTCGTCGTCAACGCGCTTTCGTCATTCACCGGCGGTCTCGAATTCGTCCTCGCCGGCTATACGCTGCCGGTCGGCTCCGACGGACTCAAGGCCGGCGTCTCGGCCTCGTACGTCCACTACAAGCTCGACCCCGACCTGCTCGCCGGCACCCAGCTGAGCGGCGACGCCACGGCGATCACGCTGTACGGCCTCTATCCGGTGGTCCGCTCGCGCAACCTGAACCTGTTTTCGCTCGTCTCGATCGATGACAAGCACTTCAACGACAAGCTCTTCGGCGCGACACAGAAGAAGACGACCGACGACCTCACGCTCTCGCTGGCGGGCGACGCACGCGACGATCTGCTCACCGGCGGCGTCAACACCTACGAGCTGGTCGGGCTGCACGGCCGCCTGAAACTGCCACTCGGCAGCAGCAACGACAACCCGCCGAATTTCTCGCTCGCCCGCCTCAACGTGTCGCGGCTGCAGAACGTGATCAGCAGCCGCCTGCTCGTCCTCGTCAGCGTCAAGGGGCAGTACGCGCTCAACAACCTCGACAGCACCGAGCAATACCAGCTCGGCGGACCCGACCGCGTCCGTGCGTTCGGCCCCGGTGAAGGTACGGGCGACTCCGGCTTCGTCGGATCGCTCGAGCTGCGCTACCTGCCCCCCGAAGCCTGGTTCGGCCGGATCTCGCGGGAACTGGTCTTCTCGGCCTTCTACGACGTCGGCACTATCCGTTTCCGCCACGATCCGGCGGGCGCAATTACCGCCAACCCTGACTTCGTCAACCGTTCGACGCTGTCGGGCGCCGGCATCGGCGCCGTCTGGGATCGGCCACGCGACTTCGCCGTGCGCCTCTCGCTGGCGTTTCCGATCAGCGGCACCGCTGTCAACGACACGCGCAAGTCGCCCCGTATCTATCTGATCGCCAACAAGTCTTTCTGAGGCCCGGCGGACGGTCGAGACCGGCGGCCGCGCCCGAACCGCATCAAGACAAGCCCATCGAGTGAGCGCTGCATGAAGACCCGCACCAGCAAGACCGCCCGTCCCGTCGCCGTGCATCGCCGCCGATTCGCGTTGCATCCACTCAGCTTCGCGATCTGCCTGGCGATGTCGGGCGCGGCGCTGGCGCTGCCGCAAGGCGGCCGGGTCGTCAACGGCGACGCGACGATCAGCAAGCCGAGCCCGAACACCGAGGTCGTCAAGCAGACGACCGACAAGGCGATCATCGACTGGAAGAGCTTTTCGATCGCGGCCGGCGAAAGGGTGCGTTTCGACCAGCCGTCGAGCAGCGCTGTCACCCTCAATCGCGTCACCGGCTACGACCCCTCGTACATCCTGGGCCAGATGTCGTCGAACGGGAAGATCTTCCTCGTCAACCCGTACGGGGTCGTCTTCGGCGCCGGCGCACGCATCGACGTCGGTGGGCTCGTCGTCTCGACGCTGTCGATCGCCAACGGCGATTTCCTCGCCAGCCGCTACAACCTCACCTCGGTCGATCCGGCGGCGCCGGTGCAGCGCGGCGCGATCCGCAACGAAGGCACGATCTCGGCACCCGGCGGGACCGTCGTTCTCGCTGGCCCGAGCGTGACCAACACCGGCACGATCATCGCCAACGGCGGGCACGTCGGCCTGGTCGCGGCGAACTCGGTCTCGATCGACGTCGAAGGCGACGGCCTCATCTTCTTCCAGGCGAACGCCACCGAGGCGAAGAACCGGCTCGAGCAGCTCGGGCGGATCCAGGCCGACGGCGGGACGATCGAGATGCGCGCCGCGGCGCGCGGCGCCTTCGCCGACACCGTGCTCAACATGGCCGGCGTCGTCCAGGCGCGCACGATCGGCACGCGCGAATGCAGGATCGTCATCGACGGCGGCGGCGAAGGCGTCGTTCACATCGCCGGGACGATCGACGCGTCCGGGCGAAGCGCCGGGGAGCGCGGCGGATCGGCGACGGTTCAAGGCAACGAAATCGTCCTCGACAATGGCACGCGGATCGATGCCTCCGGCGACGTCGGCGGGGGCGCGATCCGGGTAGGTGGCGGATTCCACGGAGCCGACGCGAGCGTTCGCAACGCGGCGAACACTTCGGTTGCGTCCGACGTGCAGCTGACCGCCGATGCCGTGACGCGCGGCGACGGCGGCACGGTCGCGGTATGGGCCGACGGCCACACGACGTACGGCGGATACATCAGCGCCCGCGGCGGCTCCGACGCGGGCAACGGTGGTTTCGTCGAGGTCTCCGGCAAGGACACGGTCGCGTACCAGGGGCTCGTCGATACGCGGGCACCCAAGGGCCAGGCCGGGACCCTGCTCCTCGATCCGACCGACTTCACGATCCAGGTCGCCGGCGGCGACTCGGGAACCCTGAACAACGGGGCGGGCACGTTCACCGACGTGGTCACCACGCCGTCCAACATCACACCGATCACGCTGCAGACGCAGCTGAACCTGAGCAATGTCATCGTCGACACGACGTCTCTGCTCGCGGGCACCGGCACGATCACGGTCGTCGATCCGGTCGCCTGGGCCAACGCCAACAGCCTGACCCTCAAGGCAGACTCGACGATCACGGTCAACGCCGCGGCATCGTTCACCAACACCGGGACAGGCGGCCTCAACTTCTTCACCAACGCCGGCGCCGTCCTCAACGGCGCCGTGGCGCTCTCGGGCGGCTCGTTCGCGGTCGCCGACAAGGCCGGCGCGGGCCGCGCCGCGTCGTTCACGGCGGGCGCCGGGGGAACCATTTCGACCGCTGGCAGCGCCGGGCGCCCCGGTGGCTCCGTCAATATCCAGACGACCGGCGCGATCTCGACGCGAGCGATCACGACCTCAGGCGGCACGTCCGCGGGCGCCGGCAACGCGGCAGGAAACGTCACGCTGAACTCGAACGGCGGCCTGATCACAACCAACGGCGCCATCACGGCTGCGGGCGGCGCCGCCGGGGGCGTGAACCAGAACGGCGGCGCCGGCGGCACCGTCGCGATCACGTCGAACGGCTTGCTGACGGTCAACGCCGGAGTCGCCACGACCGGCGGCGCGCCGACGGGAGCAGGAACGAAGGGCAGCGGCGGATCGATCGCGGTTCAGGGCAACGGCGTCACGGTCGCCGCCGCGCAGACCCTGGACGCCGACGACAACACGATCGCCGTCAATGGCGGCGGCGGCGCGATCCAGCTCAACGACAGCACCTTGACGACGACGCGCGCGTTGGCCCCTGCCGTGACGATCCAGAATGCGACGACGGTCGCCGTCGGCAACGTCAATGCGACCGCGGGAACGGTGCAAATCGGCCTCGCCGGAGACGTCACCGGCGCAGTCACGCAGACCGCGGCAACCACAATCGCCGCCGACACGCTGGCTGCGAGCACCTCGACCGCCGCAGGCTCGATCAACCTCGGCGGCGGAGGCGCTACGCTCACGATCACCAACCTCGGTAACGTGACGCGCGGCGGTGCGCTGACGATCAACGATTCGGGCGGCGGGCTGACGCTCAGCGGCGACATCACGGGCGGCACGACTGCCAACGCCGTGAGCATCACGACCGCGGGCGGCGCGCTGGCGCTCGGCGCGCACAACATCACGACGACGACCGGCGCCGGGAACTTGACGCTCGCCGGCGACGGCGTCAGCCAGACGACGGGTGCCCTGCTCGTCGGCGGCATGACGGCCGTCAACGGTGGCACGGGCTCGATCGACCTGCAATCCAACACCAACCACTTCACGGGCAACGTCGACCTCACTGCGACAGGAAGCGCCGCCATTCGCGATGCGGCGGCATTGCATCTGAACTCGTTCAGCGGCAACGGCATCACCGCCATCGCCGGCACCACGCTGAGCGTTCCGGCCGGAGCGATCACGACGACCGGTGGCACGATCGACCTCGAGGCGCTCGGCGGAACGCTCGCGACGACGGGGACGCTCACGAGCAATGGCGGCGCGATCACGCTCGTCGGTGCGACCGGACTCACGGTCGCGAACGACATCCTGTCGGGTGGCGGCCCGGTCAATCTGACGGGCGGCGGCGCCGGCGGCCTCGTCGTCAACGCGACCCGCAACGTCAATGCCGGCGCCGGCACGATTGCGCTCGATGGTGGCGGCGCGGTCATCCAGCTCAACGACTCGACCCTGACCACCACGAACGCCACCGTCGGCGCGGTGACCATCCACAACGGTGGCACGGTTACGCTCGGCAACGTCAATGCGGCCTCGGGAACGATGCAGATCGGCCTCGCCGGAGACGTCACCGGCGCAGTCACCCAGACGGCGGGAACGACGCTGGCTGCCAATACCCTTGTTGCGAGCACGAGCACCGCGTCGGGCAGCATCGATCTCGGTTCCGCCGGCACTCTGACGATCACGAACCTGGGCGCGGTTCAGCGGGGCGGTGCCCTCACCCTCGTCGATTCCGGCGGTGGCCTCGTCCTCACTGGCGATGTCGGCGGCACTGCGGCGGTGGCGAACACGAGCATCACGACGGCTGGCGGCGCACTCGACCTCAATTCACACAACGTGACGACGGGCGGCGCGGCCAACAACCTGACGTTCGTCGGCGTCGGCGTGACGCAGACCTCGGGCGCAGTCGTCGTCAGCGGCACGACGAACGTCAACGCGGGAAGCGGCTCGATCGCGCTGCAATCGGGCAACAACGACTTTACCGGCGCTGTCACGCTCGTGACGAGCGGCGCGAGTGCGGCGATCAGCGACACGAACAACCTGACGCTCGGCTCGCTCGCCGGCGTTGGAGCGACGGCCGACCTCACCGCGCAGGCGGGCGCGGTGTTGACGCTTCCGGCGACCGCGTTTGCCACCACGGGTTCGATCGACCTGCGCTCCCTCGGCGGAACCTTGGCGACCAATGTATTGGGGCCGCTCAGCGCGAGCAGCGTCTCACTGACCGGATCGGCAGGACTCACCGTCGCGAGCAGCATCGTCGCGACGAACGCGCTTTCGCTCAATACGACCAACGCGGCGATTACGCAGCCGGGTGGAACAATCACTGCCGGTGGAGCGACAACTTTCAACGCCGGCGTCGGCGCCGTAACGCTCGGCCGACCCAACATCTTGAACAGCATCGGCGGCACCGGCGGAGCAGTCAGCATCACCGACGCCGGTGCGGTCGCCCTCGACACGATCAACGCGGCGAGTCTCATCGTTGATACGAGCGCCGCCGGCGGCACCGTCTCGCAAACGGCGCTGAAGACCTTGACCATCGCTGGCGCGACGACCATCAACGCCGGCGCGGCTGGCACCATCACGCTGGCGAATGCCGGCAACAACTTCGGCAGCTTCGGCGCCACCGGTGGCGCGGTCAGCGTCGCCGACAGCAACGCCATCGCCCTGAACGCGATCACCGCGACCAGCCTGAATGTCGATACGAGCGCCGGAAACGGCGCGGTGACACAAACCGCGGCCTTCACCGTGACCAACGCAACCGCGATCAACGCCGGCGGCGGGTCGATCACGCTCGGCTCGGCGAACACCACCGGCAGCTTCGGCGCGACCGGCGGGGCGGTCAGCCTCACGGGAGGCGGCCCGATCGTTCTCGACAACGTCAACGCCACGAGCCTCAGCGTCGACACCCACCTGGTCAATGGCAACGTCTCTCAGACGCCGCTCAAGACCTTGGTCGTCCCCGGCGCGACGGCGGTCAACGCCGGCACCGGATCGATCACGCTCGCCAACCCGGGCAACAACTTCGGCAGCGTCGGCGCGACCGGCGGCGCCGTCGCCATCACCGACATCAACGCACTCGCCCTCGACGCAATCAATGCGACGAGCCTCAACGTCGACACCAGCGCCGGCAACGGAGCGCTAACGCAGAACGCCGCAGCGGTCGTGACGGGCTCGACGATCGTTACCACCGGCAGCGGCGCGACCGCCCTGAACAACGCCGGCAACAACTTCAGCAACGCCCCGGGCAACAGCTTCACAGGCGGCGCGATCAGCGTGCGCGACGCGAACGACCTGACGGTCACGACGCTTGCGAGCGGCCCGAACCAGGCAGTCAGCGTGGTCGCCGGCCTCACCCTGACCTTGCCGCTGGGCGCCATCAACACCGGCGCGGGAGACCTCACGCTTTCGGCCGGCACGACGCTGACGACGCCAGGCACATTGAGCGGCAACAACATCTCGTTGAGCGGAACGGGCGGCGTGATCATCGGCGCCGATGTGAACGCCGCCGGCAACCTCAACCTGACGACGACGAACACAGCCGTCAACCAGACCGCCGGCAAGATCACTGCCGGCGGTGCGACGACGGTGACGGCCGGGGCAGGCAATGTGACGCTGGCGCAGCCGCTCAACGATTTCAACAGCATCAACGTCGTCTCGGGCGGCATCGTCAACATCAACGACGCCAACGCCCTGACGGCCGCAGCCAATGCCGGCGGCACGCTGACGATCACGAGCACCGGCCCGCTCGCCTCGGGCGGGACGCTGTCCGGAACAACCGTCTCCCTGACCGGCAACGCCGGCATCACCCTGGCCAACAACGTCACTGCCTCGGGCACCTTGCAGCTTGCGTCGACGAACGCGCCGATCAATCAGACTGCCGGAGCGATCAGCGCGACTGCCGGGCTCACGACGGTCAATGCGGGCAGCGGTGACGTCACGCTCAACCAGCCAGGCAACGACTTCAGCAATATCGCCGGGATCAGCGTCACCGGCGGCGCCGTGCGCCTGCAGGACACGAACGCGCTGAAGATCGTCAGCCTCGTCAACGGCGCGAACAAGGACCTGAGCCTGACGGCGGGAACGACGATCACGGGCCTGGCCGGAAACATCGACACCGGCAGCGCCGACCTCACGATCAGCGCCGGAACCGGCTTCACGACCTTCGGGTCGCTACGCGGGACCAACGTCACCCTGGGCGGCGGCACGGGCGGCGTTTCGATCGGCACCGCCGTCACGGCGCTCGGCAACCTCACGCTCAACGCGACGAACGCGGCGATCACGCAGACTGCCGGAGGCTCCCTAACCGCGGCCGGAACCACGACCGCGAACGCAGGCAACGGCAGCATCAGCCTGGCGCTGGCGGGCAACAACTTCACGACCTTCGCGGCGACGGGCGGTGCGATCAACGTGCGCGACGACAACGGCCTCGCGCTCGGTCCGATCAACGCCACGACGCTCACGCTTGACACGAGCGTCGGCAACGGCGCGATCACGCAAACCGGCGCGGCCGTGGTCACCAGCACGACGACGATCAACGCCGGCAGCGGCGCGGTGACGCTCAACAATGCGGGTAACGACTTCGCGAACGTCGGCGTCTCCGGCGGGGCGGTGTCGATCACCGATAGCAACGCGCTGGCCCTCAACGCGGTAAATGCCGCCGGCCTCACGATCAACACCAGCGCCGGCAACGGCGCGGTCACGCAGGCGGCGGGCGTGCTTGTCGTTCCCGGCGCCACCTCAGTCAACGCCGGCACCGGCCCGGTGACGCTCAACGCCGTGGGCAACGACTTCGGCAGCTTCGGTGCGACCGGCGGCGCCGTCACCGTCCGCGACACGAATGCGCTGGCGCTCGATGCGATCAATGCGACGAGCCTGACCCTGAACACGAGCGGCGCGGTCACGCAGAACGCCGCCGCGATCGTGACCGGAGCGACGACGGCGAACGCCGGCGCGAGCGCGATCACGCTCAACAACCCGGGCAACGACTTCAGCAGCGTCGGCGCGACCGGTGGCGCGGTGGCGATCACCGACATCAACGCGCTGGCGCTCGACGCGATCAATGCGACCGGCCTTGCGATCGTCACGAGCGCAGGCAACGGCGCCGTCACGCAAAACGCCGCCGCAATCGTCAGCGGGGCAACGACGGTCAACGCCGGCAGCGGCGCCGTGACCCTGGCGAACGCGGGCAACAACTTCGGCAGCGTCGCCGCGACCGGTGGCGCGATGACGATCACCGACATCAACGCGCTCGCCCTCGGCGCCATCAACGCGACCAGCCTGACGGTCAACACCAACGCCGGCAACGGCGCGGTGACACAGAGCGCCCCGGCCATCGTCACCGGAGTGACCAACGTCAACGCCGGCACCGGTGCCGTGACGCTGGGCAACGCCGGCAACGATTTCGCCACTCTCGGCGTGACCGGTGGTGCGATCAGCGTGGTCGACAGTAATGCGCTGGCCCTCACATCGCTGACGAGCGCGCCGAACCAGGCGGTGAGCGTCACGGCCGGCGGCGCCCTGACCCTGCCTGCCACGCCGATCGACACCGGCGCTGCCGCCCTCTCGCTCACGAGCGGCGGGACGCTCACGACGGCCGGCACATTGCGCGGCACGAACGTGCTGCTCTCCTCCGGCGCGGCGATGATCCTCGCGAACAACGTGACCGCGCTGGGAACGCTGTCGCTCACGAGCGCGAACGCGCCGATCACGCAGACGGCGGGGACGATCATCGCCACGGGGACAACGACCGTGAACGCGGGCAGCGGCGACGTCACGCTCGCGCAGCCAGGCAACGACTTCCAGAACAACGTCGCTTTGACCGGCGGGGCCGTCAGCGTCCGCGACACGAACAACCTCACGGTGTCCAGCCTGACGTCCGGCGCGAACCGGCCGGTCTCGCTCATCGCCGGCGGAACGCTTGTGCTGCCGCCGACGCCGATCGATACCGGCACGGCCGACCTGAACCTGCAAGCCCTGGGTGGCACGCTCGTCATCAACAGCGCGCTGAGCGGCAACAACGTGACGCTGACCGGCAGTGCCGGCCTCACCCTGGCCGCGAACATCACGTCCAGCGGCGACCAGATCTACACGACGCCGATCCAGCTCGCAGGCAACGTCACGCTCAACTCGGGGGCGAGCCGGATCGACCTGCAGGGCGGCGCCAACGGCGGCGGCAACAACCTGGCTCTGACGAGCAGCAACGCCGCCGCAAATGCGATCCACACGGGTGCGCCGATCACGAACACGGCGCAGCTCACGGTGACGGGCAACAGCACGCTGGGCGGCAACGTCACGACCACTGGAAGCCAGACCTATACCGGAACGGTCGCCCTCGGCAGCAATGTCACGCTCGATGCGGGCGCGGCGAAGATCGACCTGCACGGTGCCGTCGACGCCGCCGGCAACAACCTCGCCCTGACCAGCAGCAATGCCGCCGCGGACGCCATCCGTACCGAAGCGGCGATCACGAACGCTGCGCAACTCACGGTCACCGGCAAGAGCACCTTCAGCAGCGGCGTGAGCACGACCGGTGCGCAGCTCTACTCCGACACGGTCACCCTCGGCAGCAGCTCGAATTTCAGCGGATCGAGCCTCGGCTTCGGCAACGGCATCGTCGCCGGCGCCTTCGACCTCGGCCTGCGCGCCGATACGCTGAACCTCGCCGGCGCGATCGCTGGCAGCGGCAACGCGACCCTGTCGAGCGAGACGCAGAGCGCGACCATCGGCGTCGCCGGCGGCGCGGGGCTCTTGCAGCTCACCCAGGCGACGCTCGATCGCTTCGCGAGCTTCGGCACCCTGACCGTCGGCCGTGCCGACGGCAGCGGTGACCTGACCTTCGGCAACCTCGTCCTGCCGACGAATGTCGCGATTCAAAGCGCGTCGGGCAACGCCAACTTCACCGGCACGGTCTCGAGCGCGGCCGCGCAGTCGCGCGATCTGAGCGTCTCGACCGGCGGCACGACGACATTCGCCGGAGCGGTTGGCGGCGCGATCGGCGGCCCGGCCGCGCTCGGCAACCTGAACGTGACCGGCGCAACAAACCTCAATGCCAGCTCGACGACGAACGGCGCCCAGTCGTTCGGCGGGCCGGTCACGGTCGGCGCCGACACCACGCTGTCGGCAAGTACCGCGTCGTTCGGCAACACGCTCGACGTCGGCGCCCACACCATCACCCTGTTCACAGATGCACTGAGCATCGCCGGCGCAGCGACCGGTACCGGAGCGGGTAGCGTGCAACTGGCTCCGAAGAATGCAACGGGTTCGATCGGCGTGGCGGGTGCGGCCGGCGGACTGCAGGTCTCGCAAGGCCTGCTCAACACCCTGGCCGGAGTGCCTACATTGGCCCTCGGCCGCGTCGACAGTACGGGCACCGTGACGGTCGGCAACGTCGCTCTCCCAGGCGATCTCGCGGTCGCCAACGGCAGCGGCAACGTCGCCTTCACCGGCACTGTAGACAGCGCGGCCGGGCCGGCTCGCAATCTCGCCGTGACGACCACCGGAATGACTTCGTTCGCGGGCGCGGTCGGCGCGACGCGGCCGGTCGGCACCCTCACTGTCAGCGGGGCTTCGCAACTCGGTAGCAACGTCGCCAGCAGCGGGGCGCAGACTTTCACCGGGTCGGCGACGCTCGTCGCCGACAGCACGCTGGCCGGGCCTTCGGTGAGCTTCGGCAGCACCGTCGACGGCGCCCATTCGCTCACCGTCAACGCCGCTGCCACCCACTTCGGCGCCGCCATCGGCGGCACCACCGCGCTGACGAGCCTGACGACGGACGCGGCTGGCGCGACCCAGCTCGGCGGCAACGTCACGACGACCGGCACCCAGACCTACAACGATGCCCTCTCCCTCAACGCCGATGCGGTCCTGAGCGGAACCACGCTGACCCTGGCCGGCAAAGTCGACGGCGCGCAAGCGCTCGCCCTGAACGGCAGTACCGGCGTGACACTCGCGCAGGCGATCGGCACGACGACGCCGCTGGCCGGCATCAACGTGACGGGCCCGCTGCAGCTCAACGCCGGCACCGTGACGACCACCGGCGCGCAGAGCTACGCCGGAGTGACCACGCTCGGCGCTGCGACATCGTTGACCGCGCCGTCGATCGCCTTCGGCAACACCCTCGATGGTCCATTCGCCCTGACGCTGCAAAGCGCCGGCCCGACCTCGTTTGCCGGCGCGGTCGGCGCAACCGTGCCTCTCGCCAGCCTGACCGCCAACGGCGGCGGCGCGGTGCAACTCACAGGACCGAGCATCGAGACGAGCGGGGCGCAGAGCTACTCCGGCGCCCTCCAGCTCGGCGGCAGCGCGCGTCTGACCGGCTCGGCGCTGACGCTGGGAGGTCCGGTCAGCGGCGCGACCGACCTCACGTTGCAAACCAACGCCCTGAACGGTGCGACCTCGATCTCGGGGACCGGCACGCTGTCGATCGCGCCGATCGATCCGACCCTGTCGATCGGCGTCGCCGGCGGCGCCGGCG
>DATMGW010000192.1:0-3255 GCA_035555295.1 Caldimonas sp. | reverse complement strand
GGCGCCATCCGCGCCGCCCTGGCCGAGCAACGCCTCGCGCGCGAAGCCGCGCCGGCGCCGGTGAGCAGCGCGCGACGCGAGACCTCGCTGTTCGCGGCGACGGTCGGCAACGTCCAGCCCTTGCGCCGGCCCGCGCACCCGCTGCCCGAGCGGCCGCGGCCGGAAGCCCTGGCGCGTCAGCGCGAGCGTGACGAAGCGGCGGTGCTCGTCGAATCGATCTCCGACGAGTTCGACGCCGAGTCGCTCCTCGAGACCGACGACGCGCTGTCGTTTCGTCGCCGCGGCATCGGACCCGACGTCGTGCGCAAGCTCCGCCGCGGCGTCTGGGTCCTGCAGGCCGAGCTCGACTTGCACGGCCTGCGCCGCGACGAAGCGCGCGCGCGGCTGGCGGAGTTCTTGCGCGGCGCCGCGCGATCGCAGCTGCGCTGCGTACGCATCGTCCACGGCAAGGGGCACGGCTCGCCGGGCCGCGAGCCGGTGCTCAAGGCGAAGGTGAAATCGTGGCTGGCGCAACGCAGCGAGGTGCTTGCCTTCACGCACGCGCGTCCCGCCGACGGCGGGCACGGCGCCTTGCTCGTCCTGCTTCGTCCGGCCGGGCGATCCGCCTGAGGCGACTCAGGCCGCCGTCATGCGCGTCGCGATCGCGCTGACGGCCTGTGCGGCGGGACTCCCGGGCTGCGTCGCGAGCAGCAGGGTGCGCCTTTGCACGGCCTCGCGAACCGCCGGGTCGCTGACGATTTCGCCGAGCAGCTCGAGAACGAGCGGCCCGCTGTCCCCCTGCGCCTTCAGCTGCGGCGCGACGAAGCGATCGACGACGAGCTGCAGCTGGTTGCGGATCGTCCGCCCCTCGCCGGCCGCGCTCACCTGGTTGACGACGAGCCGGATGTGGCGGCGCTTCTGCAGCGTCGCGAGCACCTTGATCGTCGCGTAGGCGTCGGTCATCGAGGTCGGCTCCGGCGTGGCGACGACGAGCACGTCGTCGGCGAGCGAGATCGCGTGCAGCACGACGTCGGAGATTCCGGCGCCGGTGTCGAGCAGGATGCGGTCGAAGCGCGGCGCGACCTGCCCGATGATCTCGATCAGCTGCTCACGCACCTGCGGCGTCAGGCGCGAGTACTCGACCAGGCCCGAGCCGGCGAGCAGCACCGAGAAGCCGCCCGGCGCGGGCAGGATCGCCTCGTCGAGCGTCGCCTTGCCGGTGAAGACGTCGTGCAGCGTGATCTTCGGGTGCAGGTTGAGGACGACGTCGAGGTTGGCCAGGCCGAGGTCGGCGTCGAGGACGAGAACGCGCTCGCCGCGCTCGGCGAGCGCCGCGGCGAGGTTGGCGGCGATGAAGGTCTTGCCGACACCGCCCTTGCCGCTCGTCACCGCGAGGATCTTGCCGCTCATCGCGCCGCGCTCACGTCAGGTCCTGGAACTGCGAGGTGCCGAAGAGCAGGCCCTTTTCCTCGGGCGTCACCAGCGAGACGGCGGGCTGCTCGAGGCAGGCGCGATTGCGCCCTTCGGACTTGGCGCGATAGAGCTGCTGGTCGGCGCGCTCGACCCACAGCAGCGCCGACGAGCGCACCCACTGCGGCGCGAAGGCGCCGCCGATCGAGACCGTGACGCTGACGTCGACTCCCGGAGCGATCGCGATCTTCAGCGCCTGGACGCGCTTCCTGATCCGCTCGGCGACGGCGTGGCCGAACGACGGCGCGCAGTTCGGCAGGATCATCGCGAACTCTTCGCCGCCGAAGCGCGCCACCGTATCCATCGGCCGGATGCAGTCGTGCAGGGCGTGGGCGACCGCCTTGAGCACGCCGTCGCCGGCTGGATGGCCGTGCGCGTCGTTCACCTTCTTGAAGTGATCGATGTCGATCATCAGCACCAGCGCGGGCTCGCCGGCGCGGGCGACGCGGTCGACCTCGCTCGCCAGCGTCAGCTCGAACTGGCGCCGATTCGCCAGGCCGGTGAGCGGGTCGCGGCTCGAGAGCTGGCAGAGGCCATCGATGACGGCCTGCAGCCAGGCGGCCTTGCCCGCCGTCGCGAGATCGGGAAGCGGATGCCCCGATTGCTCGAGCAACTGCAGCGCCCCTTCGAGGCCGAGCGCGTTCGAATCAGGAGAAGGTGGGTCGGTCCTGGGTTGCACGAAGCCGGGGCGTAGCTTCGGCCCAGTCTAGCAGCGGGTGCCGGCGGCAAAGGCACGAGAAGGCAAGCTTGGGTCCGCCATTTCGCGGCGGATGCACGCTGCGCGACCGCGAAGCACAAGGACCTGGTGGACTACGCCGCCTCGGGAAGGAACAGCTCGAGCAGGTCGTTGAGGAAGTCGTAGCCGAGCGGCGTCGCCGCGACGCGATGCAGGTCGCGCACGACGAGCCCGCGCCGCTCGGCCTCGGCCAGCGGCCGCTCGATCGCCGACAGCGGCAGGCCGGTGCGCTCGCCGAAGCGGGCGAGCGCGAAGCCTTCCTTCAGGCGCAAGGCGTTGAGCATGAACTCGAAGGCCAGGTCGGGGCGCGCGACTTCCGTTTCCGAAGCGACGGCCCGGCCCGCCTCGGCGCCGGCCATGTACGCAGCCGGGTCGCGCAGGCGCACCTGGCGAAGTACGCGGTGCGCGAAGCTGAGCTTGCCGTGCGCCCCGGCGCCGATGCCCAGGTAGTCGCCGAACTCCCAGTAGTTGAGGTTGTGCCGCGAGCGCTGCCCGGCTCGCGCGTAGGCCGAGACTTCGTAGCGATCGAGACCGGCGCCCTGCGTGCGCTCGGCGATCAGGTCGAGCATCGCGAAGGCCAGGTCGTCGTCGGGGAGCGGCGGCGGATGGCTGGCGAAGAAAGTGTTCGGCTCGATCGTCAGCTGGTAGAGCGACAGGTGCGGCGGCTCGAAGGCGAGCGCGGCGTCGAGATCGGCGGCGCAGCCGGCCAGCGTCTGGCCCGGCAGGGCATACATCAGATCGATGTTGAAGGTCTCGAAGGCGAGCTTCGCTTCGGCGATCGCCGCACGCGCCTGCGCGGCGTCGTGGACGCGTCCGAGCGCCGCCAGGCGCGCGTCGTCGAAGCTTTGCACGCCGATCGACAAGCGCGTGACTCCGGCGTCGCGAAAGGCACGAAAGCGGTCGCGCTCGAAGGTCCCCGGATTCGCTTCGAGCGTGATCTCGCAGCCGGGCTCGAGCGGCAAGCGAGCCCGGATCGCGGCGAGCAGCCGCTCGACCTGCCCGGGAGCGAACAGGCTCGGCGTTCCGCCGCCGATGAAGATGGTGTGGATGCGCCGGCCCCAGACGAAAGG
>DATMGW010000191.1:0-3773 GCA_035555295.1 Caldimonas sp. | reverse complement strand
GCTCGAAAGCGGCCTCGACCAGCCGCTCGTTCGCTTCCGGAGTGCGAAACCCCGAGTGCGCGGACAGCGTCACGTTCGGCAGCGTCGTCAGCACGTGGCCGGCGGGCAGGGGCTCGATGTCGTACACGTCGAGGCCGGCATGGGCGATGCGGCCGCTCTGCAGGGCCTCGACCATCGCTGCTTCGTCGACCAGCGCGCCGCGCGCCGTGTTGACGAGGATCGCTCCCGGCCGCATCGCGGCGATCCGCTCGCGCGACAGGAAGCCGCGCGTCCCGGCGTCGAGCAGCAGGTGCAGCGAGACCGCGTCGCTCGCTGCAAGCAGGCGTTCGACCGAGACGAATTCGATGCCGGGAAAAGTCTTCGGCGTGCGATTCCAGGCTACGACTCTCATTCCGATGCCGAGCGCGAGGCGGGCGACTTCCGCCGCGACGCCGCCGAAGCCGACGAGGCCGAGCGTCTTGCCCGTGAGCTGCACGCCCTCCGTGCGCAGCCAGCGGCCTTCGCGCATCGCCCGGTCCATGCCGGCGAAGCCGCGCGCCGCGGCCCAGAGCAGGCCGATCGTGCATTCGGCCACGGCCGTGTCGCCGTAGCCCTTGATGATGTGGACCGCGATGCCGAGCCCGGCCAGCGCCTCCGGGTCCATGTAGCTGCGCGCGCCGGTGCCGAGGAAGACGACGTCGCGAAGTGCCGGGCAGCGTTGCGCAATCTCGACCGGAAAGCTCGTGTGATCGATGACGGCGATCTCGGCATCGCCGATGGCCCCAGGCAGGTCGGCCGCAACGATGTCCGGGTCGCCGAACGACAGCGCGAGCCGCGGCTCGGCCAGTGGCCCGATGCGCTCGGCGATCGACCGGAGTTCGGCATTGGCGTCGACGAAGGCAGCGCGCATCGGCGCTCATTCTGCCGCCACGCGGCCCTGCCCCGGGACGCCCGGCGGCCGGGACATCGCCGCCGTCGGCCCCCGGCTCGCAGCTACTTCGGGAACCAGAGCGGCGAATAGCTCGAGCTGTCCGATACGCCACTCAGCACCAGCTTCGCCGATGTCCCGTCGGCATTCATGATCCAGAGCGAGTCGCCCTTGGAGCTGTCGTTGGCCTTGCGCCAGAAGGCGACCTGGCGACCGTCCGGCGACCACGACGGGTTCACGTCGGAACTGCCCGCCGGCGTCGGGCTGGTGCCGACCTGCCCGCTGCCATCGGCACGAAAGACCGAGACGCTGCTGCTGAAGTTCGGGGTGAAACGCACCACAGCGAGCTGCTTGCCGTCGGCAGTCCATGGGCTGGCAGCCTGCCCACCCAGAACCGCGCCCTCGGCCGCGAGAATCTTCCCGCTGCCGTCGGCATTCATGACGTACACCGCAAAGCCTTCGATCGATCCATGCCCGACGAATGCAATCCGCGTTCCATCGGGCGACCAACTCGGGTAGTAGTGGATACCGCCATCGGAGGTCAGGCGCGTCTTGCCACTGCCATCCGCATTCATGACGAAGATGTCCAGGCTCGACGAATCGCGTGCCACCGGATCGGCAAAGTCGGAGTAGGCGATTCGTTGCCCGTCCGGGGACCACGCCGCCCAGCCCATGGCCATGCCGTCGTGCACCTTCACCTGCCCGGAGCCATCGGCGTTGACGACGTGGAGATCGTAGGTATACGGGTCGGAGACTAGCGCCCGCGAGAGATCGAAGAACGAGAGCAGCTTCGTGCCATCCGGTGACCATGGCGCGATCCCGTCGGCCACATGCTTCGTCGCCAGCGCGACCTGCCCCGTGCCATCGTCGTTCATCACGTACAAGACCGTGGTGAACGCCGCAGGGTCGCCCGGATCGGCGACAGCCGGATTGCGAGTCACGCTGCTGAACGAAATGCGCTGGCCATCGGGTGACCAGGTCGGGTTGTTGTCCTGGTAGCGAGGCGAATTCGTGAGCTGCTTGCGTCCGGTGCCGTCGGCGTCGACCGTGTAGATGCCGCTGGCGCCCGGCTCCAGGCTGACCAGCAGAAATCGCCGGGTCGTCGCGAGGCCCAGGCTCAGCGAGAGCAAGGGCACCGGATTGCTGCCCCAGTAGCCGTCGCAGGGCTGGCCTGCTCGCTCGATCGTGAGCGTCGTTTGTGCAGCGGTGTCGGCGACGCCGGCGGCGGTGAGCACGGTCTGGACCGTGAGGTCGAGTTGCGGCTGCAGGTAAGGTGCGACGTTGATGGTCTGCACTGTCGTGCCGTCGAGCTTGACGAGCAGCGCCTCCGTGCCGCCACTGCTGTCGGCCGGGCATTGCAAGGCGCCGATCGGCCCCGTCAGCGAGAGCTTGCCGTCGCGGCTCACCGGCAGCGAACCCGTGGTGTTGCGTTGCGCCGCGCTGATTCCTCCCTGGGCCGCAGCGAGCGTTGCCGTCACCGCGCCGCTGCTGTCGCGCGCCTGTGCCGAGAGCTGCGTGGCGCAGTACTGCGCCGCATCCTTGACCGACTGCGGCTTGTCCATCAACTCCATCAGGCGGATCAGCTCGCTGTAGTCGCCGCTGTCGCGGCAGCGCTGCCAGGGCGCCTGCAGCATCGCATCCAGCAGCGAGGGCTCGGCGCGCTGCTCGATCTGGGTCGTCAGCACGGTCTGCACCGCCGGGCTCGGCTGCAACGAGCGCACCTGCGTCACCGTGTCGTGCGCGGCCGAGGCTTCCTGGGTGGCTGCGGCGTACTGCGTACTCGTCGTGTCGGTGAGGGCAGGTTTCTGAGTCGCATAGAACGCCGCTGCTTCTCCCGTCTTGGCATTGGTCACATCCATGAAGTCGGTGGCGCCGACGCCCGTGCAAGTCGCGCCGAAGCTCTGCCGAACGCCTTCCCAGAACAGGATCGGCTTGAGCACGGCGTACAGCGTGCCCATGGTCGTCACCGGCGTGGCCTGAGCCGTGTTCAGCGCATCGTGGTAGGCGGTGCAGGCGATGCCGCTGGCTTGGGCAATGAAGCCGGCCGGGTCACCGACGCCTGCGGCCTGCAGGTAGGCAGCTGTCGCGCTGGCGAGCCGCACTGCGGCCGCGTACTGGGCGTTGGCCGCGAGCGCGTTGACGGCGGCCACCATGCACTGGCCGTACAACTCGATGTCGACCGCGTCGTCGGCGGTCAGGCTGCCGTCGGCGCCGCTGAGCTGCGGCGAGCAGTTCGCTGCTGTCGGTGCGGCCAGCGCTCGTGCCGATTGCGCCTGGGCGCGGCCGTTGCCCGAAGCCGGCGCAGTACCGGCGAAGTGGGTGAGTTGCACCTGCAATCGGCCATCGGCCAATCGCGTGAACGCGGTGGGTACGCCGTCGTAAAGCAGTCCACCCTTGGCAGGCAAGGGAGCATCGGCGCGCAGGGTGATGGTCAAGGTCGCCGCCAGTCCGCCGGCCAGCACCAGTCCCTGCGGCTCGAGATGAAGGTTGAAGTGCTGGGCCGACGTGGCCGACGCGGTGCTGAGAACGACGGTGGTGCTCCTGGTCAAGGCCCCGGCCGGCATGCCGAGCACGAAGACCGCGTCGTCGCTGCTGCTGAGCACCACGCTTCCACCCGCTGCGTCGAGCGTGCCCTGCGCGCTCTGGCCCGCGGGCACGGGATCGGGTGCTCTGCTCGCATCGCCGCCGCCGCCGCAAGCGCTGACGAGCAGGCCGGCGGCGAGCGCGAGTGCCGGCCACGGTCTTGTCGAGTTCATGGTGGGGCTCCGATCGGTAGGCGGTCTTGCACGGCCGCTAAGGCAGGTCGTAGCGGCAGGTCGCGCTGATCGCGCCCGGCGTCGAGCTCGGGTCGTACGAGGGGTCGACC
>DATMGW010000190.1:0-3282 GCA_035555295.1 Caldimonas sp. | reverse complement strand
GAGATCTCGGAGGCCCTGAACACCGGGCGGCACACGACCACCGCCACGCACTGGTACTGGATCGACGCGAACCGGCAAAGCGCCCTCATCGACTCGCCGGGCTTCCAGGAATTCGGCCTGCACCACATCGCCGCGAACGAGCTCGCCGGCCTGATGCCCGACCTCGCCCGGCACGCCGGAGCGTGCCGCTTCTACAACTGCACGCACCTGCACGAGCCCGGCTGCGGCGTCCTGGCCGCCCTCGAGCGCGGCGAGATCGCGGCGACGCGCCATCGCATCTACAAAGAGATCTTCGCCGGGCTGCGCGCACCGGGTTGAACCTTTGCGCACCGATTGGAACGGACCTCAGGCGGTGTCGATGCTTCACCATATCGGCGATCTGCGCCGCGCCGAGCAGGAGTTGCGCAAGCTCGATTCGATCTGCTTCCTGCCCTGCGAGCCGTACGGCGACTGAAGGAAGAAATCCGCCGCTGCAAGAGCACGCACGCGACCGCGTCGCGCGGGAGGTGCGCTGAACAAGTCCTCGCGGGTGCGGCGGATCTTCAGCCGACGAGATTGGCCAGCGACAGCAGCGCCAGCAGGAGCATCCAGAGCACGACCGAGCGCCACACCAGGCCGACGACGCTGCGCAGGTGCCCGAGCTGCGGCGGCACGCCCGGCGTCGAGCCCAGGGCGTCGGCCGACTCCGGCGGCGCGCCCGATTCGAAGGTCTTGGCGCGGTCGGGCGTTAGGCCCGGCGCCGACCCGCCACCGAGGCGAACGCCGACCGCACCGGCAGCGGCGGCGAGGATCACGCCTTCGTTGTCGTGCTTCCACAGGCCGGCATCACGCCGCCAGCAGTTGACCGCTTCCTCGAAGTTGCCGACGACGGCGAAGCCCGACGCGGTGAGCCGTGCAGGCACATGATCGAGCAGGCGAAACAGGCGCATCGACAGCGCCATCAGGCGCTCGTTGACGACGATCGCGCCGTCGCCGCTCTTGTAGGCCCAGTAGCGGCTCGCGAACTCGGCCATCCGGTAGAGCACGGCACCGGCCGGGCCGAGGCCAAAGCCCGACAGCAGCACGAACCAGAAGAAGACACCGAAGACGTGCCGGTGCGCGGCGAGCAGCGAATGCTCGATCAGGTGGCGCAGGAATTCCGAGGGCGGCAGCTCGCTCGCATCGAGGTGGCGCCACTCGCTCAGCAGGCGCCGCGCCTCGATCTCGTCGCCGTGGTCGAGGGCGTCGCGGATGTCGGTGAAGTAGTGGCTGAACTGGCGAAAGCCGAGCGTCAGGTAGAGCACGCCGACGTCGAAAGCCAGGCCGAGCAGGCTGCCGGCACGCTCGAAGACGACGAAGACGGCCAAGGTGAGGAGCGCCGGCACCAGGACCGTCACGCACCAGACGACCCAGGCGTGGCTGTCGCGGCCGGCGTCGAAATTGCGGCCCGCCCAGCGCATCCATCCGGTCAGCGCGTCGTGGATCACGTTGCCGCGCGGCAGCGGCTTGACTTGCTCGAGCAACAGGGCGAACAAGACGGCGAAGAAACTCATCTCGATCGATCATACCGACCGGGTTGCGCCGCGACGCCAGCGATCAGGCGGAAAGAAAGCGGTAGAGGTTGCGCAGCATCGCCGCCGTCGCGCCCCAGATGAAGTAGCGGCGGGCCTGCCCGTTCGCGTCGCTGCCCGGCCAGGGAATCGAGAAGAACTCGCGCCTGACGCCGGCGATCTCGACAGCGTGACGCTGATGGTTCGCCGGGTCCATCAGCCAGGCGAGCGGCACCTCGAAGGCCTCGGCGACCTCGAAGGGATCGGGCTGCAGGACGAAGCCGGGCCGTACCAGTCCGACGACCGGCGTGACGATGAATCCCGTCCCCGTCGTATACGTCGGCAGGCTGCCGAGGATCTCGACCCGCGACGCCTCGAGGCCGATCTCCTCGTGCGCTTCGCGCAGCGCGGTCGCGACGGCATCGGCGTCGCTCGCCTCGCTGCGGCCTCCCGGAAAGCTGATCTGGCTCGGGTGATCCGTCAGGTGGTCGGTGCGCTGCGTCAGCAGCACCGTGACCTCGGTGTGCTCGACCAGCGGGATCAGCACCGACGCAGCCGCGGCGGCGCGATCGAAGAAGCGACGCTCGACCTTGATCTCGGGCTCCCAGGCCGGCGGAGCCTCGAAGCGGCGACGGATCGCTTCCGCAGCGATGCTCGCGGCAGCGACGGCCGGCAGGTGCGAATCGGAGCCGAGGACGGGAAGCGCCTCGGGATCGAAGGCCAGGCTCAGGCGAGCTTCTCTTTGATTCGCGCCGATTTGCCCGAGCGATCGCGCAGGTAGTAGAGCTTGGCGCGGCGCACGTCGCCGCGGCGCTTGACCTCGATCGAGGCGATCAGCGGGCTGTAGGTCTGGAAGGTGCGCTCGACGCCTTCGCCGCTCGACACCTTGCGAACGATGAAGCTCGAATTGAGGCTGCGGTTGCGCTTGGCGATGACGACGCCTTCGAACGCCTGCAGGCGCTTGCGCGTACCTTCGACGACGTTGACGCTGACGATGACTGTGTCGCCGGGCGCGAAGTTGGGGATCGTCTTGGCGAGGCGCTTGATCTCCTCGTGCTCGAGGGTCTGGATGAGGTCCACGGAGTGCTCCTGGCGATCGTGCGCGCGCATGTGCGAGTTGTGGTGAGCCGCACGGGCCCTGCACCGCAGAGGATCGAAAAACCGAAGATTATAGCTTTCGTGCCTGCGCCCGCGCGAGGCTGGCCTCGTCGGCGGCATCGAGGCAGCCGGCGGCGCGCGCCGCGGCGATGAGGTCCGGCCGGCGCTCTGCCGTGAGGGCCAGCGAGCGATCGCGGCGCCAGCGCGCGATCGCTGCATGGTTGCCCGACAGCAGGACCTCTGGAACGCCGCCCGCGGCGCCGGGCAAGGTCTCGGGCCGGCTGAAGTGCGGGCCCTCGAGGAGGCCGGCGGAAAAGCTGTCCTCCTCGTGCGAGCGGGCGTCGCCGAGAACGCCCGGCTGCAGGCGCGCGACCGCGTCGAGCAGCGCCAGCGCAGCGATCTCGCCGCCGGAGAGAACGTAGTCGCCGAGGCTCAGCTCGAGATCGACGTGGCGGTCGACGAAGCGCTGGTCGACGCCTTCGTAGCGCGCGCACAGCAGCACGGCGCCGGCGCCGCCGGCGAACTCGCCGATCGCCTCCTGCTTCAGCAATCGTCCGGCCGGCGAGAAGTTGACGAGCGGAGCCGGCGTCGCCTCGGCGCGCTCGGCGCGGATGGCGGCCAGCGCGCGCTCGAGCGGCTCGACAAGCAGCACCAT
>DATMGW010000189.1:0-8068 GCA_035555295.1 Caldimonas sp. | reverse complement strand
AAGAACGGCATCAGCGCCGAGCTGCGGCTGGCCTTTCTCGAGCGCCGGCCGGCCGAGCTGGCGCTCGAGCGGATCGAGGCGGTCCGCGAGTCCCTCGACCGCGCCGCGACCGAGCGGCCTGACTTCTGGGCCGTCGTCGGCCAGATCGAATTGCGCGTTCTCACGGCGCTGGCGGCACAGCAGCTGGCCGGCGCCGCGCCCGGTCTCGTCGATGACTTCCAGAACCTGAAGGCGCGCGTCCCCGCGCCGGGGATGTGGGACTCGGTGCACTCCGAGGCGCGCTTCACGCTCGAGCCGTATCGCGGCATCGCCAGCGCCGCCGAGAAGAAGGCGGCGACGGCCCTGCTCGACGCATTGCAGGCGATGGCGCAGGCGGCCTGAGCATCGAGCAGTCGTCGAAGCGAAGCCTAGCTTAGCTAGCGTCCGCCGGTAACCTCTACGATCGATCCGGTCGTGTAGCTCGACGCGTCCGAGAGCAGCCAGACGATCGCCTCGGCGACCTCTTCGGCCGAGCCGGCGCGCTGCATGGGAACGAGCGGCGCCATCTCCCGGGCCCGATCGGGCGCGCCGCCCGAGGCGTGAATGTCGGTCTCGATGATCCCCGGCCGCACCGCATTGACGCGTATGCCTTCCATGGCGACTTCCTTGGCCAGGCCGATCGTGAAGCTCTCGATCGCGCCCTTGGCTGCCGCGTAGTCGACGTACTGCCCGGGACCGCCGAGCTTGGCTGCCGCCGACGAGACGTTGACGATCGCGCCGCCACGCTGGCCGCCGTTCTTCGTCGACATGCGGCGCACCGCTTCGCGGGCGCAGTAGAAGCTGCCATAGACGTTGATCGCGAACATGCGCTGCAGGCGCGCCGTCGTCATCGCGTCGACGCGGGCGGCACGGTCGACGACGCCGGCGTTGTTGACGAGGCCGACGAGCGGCGGGAGCTCGCTGTCGAGGCGCGCGTACATCGCCGTCACCTGCGCGTCGTCCGCGACGTCGGCGTGCAGCGCCAGCGCCCGGCCGCCGAGGGCACGGATCGTCGCGACGACGCCTTCGGCCGCCTTGGCGTCGTTCGCGTAATTCACAGCAACGGCCCAGCCGCGCGCCGCGCAAAGCAGGCTGGTCGCGGCGCCGATGCCGCGCCCGCCGCCGGTGACGAGGACGCTGCCCGGCAGGCCGCCGCCGTTACTCGTCATCGCTGTCGCGCCCTGCGGCGTCGTCGTCGGCGCCACTCTTGTCCTTCGCCTGCTTGTCGAGGATCGCCTGCATCGGCGCGAGGCCGTCGACGAAGAGGTCGACTTTCACCGGCTGGGCCAGGCGAAGCCGCGGCGGGAAGAGGTGGTTCATGTACAACTCCTCGCCCGGGCGTCCGGTGCGCTGCACGTTGAACCAGAGCGTGAGGGCGACGCCGACGATGAAGCCCGTCGCCGTGACGGCGCGCATCAGCCGCTGCCGGCCCGGCTCGACAGCGAGCAGGTGGAAGTAGATCGCGCCGGCGACCGTCGCGTAGACAGCGACGAAGCTGAAATCGGTCACCCACGGCCAGGAGAAGGCGAAGGCGAAGAGCGGCGGCACGGCGGCGAACCCGAGCATCACGAGACTGGCGACGACGAAGACGCGCACGTGCCAGGCGAAGTTGCTCTGCCGGGCGAAGAGCTTCGAGAGCAGTGCCCAGAAGGTGCACCAGATCGCGCCGCCGCTGACGGCGGTGAGCACGGCGCCCTCGCTGGCACGCGCCAGGCCGTCGGGGTCGGTGTCGAGATAGGCGTTGAAGACGACGATCGCGAGCACCGCCAGAGCCAAGACGACCGTCGGCAGCCAGCGCCTCTCGACCGCGACGCGCGGCGCGAGCATCTGCTCGGGCGCGAGCGCGTGGCCAGGCAGGCGCAGGCGCAGCGCCGTGCGACCGACGTGCAGGTCGAGATCGTGGCCGGTGTCGACGATCGTCTTCGTCTCGCCCGCGGCAACGCGATCGCGGCCCACGCTCAGGCCGTTCTTCGTCTCGCCGGTACGAACGACGAGCGTCGCCTGCTCGCCGGCGCCGGCGGCCGGGCGCAGCTCAATCGTCGCGTGATGCGCGGCGACGTGCGGATCGGTCAGGACAGCGTCGTTGTCGAGGGCGCGGCCGATCGACAGCGGCCAGCGCTCGATTCGCCAGGCCTGCCGCACCATGCCGTCGCGATCGATCGCTTCGAGCAGGGCGCCGCCGATCGGCGTGTCGTTGGCCGCCGGCCCGCCCGGCGCGGCCTCGTCGGGCGTGCCGTGGATGCGGGCTAGCGGACCCATCGGTAGGCGTCGAGGTAGTGGCGGGCCAGGCGCTGCGCGTTGGCGAAGCTGACCCCTTGCGCATCGAAGCGGCCCTGCACGCCGGCCTCGTTCTGGTCGAGCGTCGCGACGAGCACCGACACGTCGTAGAGCTGCGGCAGCTTCCTGTAGGCGCGCATGCAGACGACGGCGCGCAGCGGTAGGCCGTCGCGGTCGATGAAGTCCTCGTCGCAGCGCGGCTTGGTCTGGTACTGCGCCGACAGGCGCGTGAAGTTCTCGTTGCGAAAGCTCTGCCCGTAGCGCGCCGCGAAGCGCAACGGGCCGAGCTTGGAGCCGTCGTAGCTTTCGTGGCGCAGGCTGATCGTTCCGGTGTTGAAGTCGCCGACGAAGATGCGCGTGTCCATCACGCAGTCGGAGCGCTCGAAGTCGAGGCCGCCGGTGCGCGAAGGCTCGCTCGAGCCCCAGCAGCGCATGAAGACGTCGGGCGGGACCGGCACGTGGTAGCGCGGATGCGTCGCTTCCTTCCAGCCTTGCTGGATGAAGCGCTCGGTCAGCAGGGCCTGGTGCTCCTGCAATTGCTCGTCGACGATCGCGTAGGCTGGAGCGGTGATCGGCTTCACGTCCTTGCCGCGCGCGAGCAGGGCCACGGCGAAAGTCGCCGGGACGAGGAAGCTGACCTGCTCGCCGTCGACGCGGCGCGCGACGTTGATGCCGATGACGTGCCCTTCGTCGTCGAGCGCCGGGCCGCCGCTCATGCCGCCGGAAAGCGCGCCGCCGAAGAAGATCTGTGGATAGAAGCTGCGCCGGACCAGCCCGTTGTACGTTCCCTGCGTCACGGCGAAGCCGACGTCGAGCGGATTGCCGAGCGAATAGATGCGCTCGCCCTGGGCGAGCGGCAGCGCGTCGGGGCGAAAGGGCAGCGCGTCGAAGCTGCGCCCCTTGGCGTCGGCGGCGCGAAGCAGAGCGAGGTCGTGCAGTACGTCGAGCTGCAGGATCTGCAGCGGCGCTTCGCGGCCGTCGGCGGTGACGTAGACGAGGTCGTGCCGCTCCGGCTTCAGCGCCGCTTCGCTGACGACGTGGAAGTTGGTGACGATAAGGCCGTCCCGCGTCACGAAGAAGCCCGAGCCGACCGAGGTCTGGCTGGCCTGGCCCTTGAGGACGGTGCGGATCTGCACGAGCTGCGAGCGCGCCTGCTCGTAGATCTTGCGCGCCGAAAGCGAGACCGGCGCCGCCGGAGCTGCGGGGACTGCCGGCGCGGCCGCGTCCGGCGCGCTCGCCGGCGCGCGCGGCTGCGCCATGGCCGACGCGGCGGCCAGCGCCAGCATCGCCTGGATCGCCCAGCGCCCGACGCGAATTCTCATCGGCGGCGATTCTACGGGCGGGGTTTCATCGCTCTCCCGGCAAACCCGCACTGCTAGAGTTGCCGGCACTGCGCCGACGCGCGTCGGGCCCAGACACCGGAGACATTCCATGCAACGCCGCCGCCTGATCCAGGCCATCGCTTCAGCCGGGTTGGCCGGCCTCGCCATCGAAAGCACGCCGGTTCGCGCACAGGCGCTCGAAAAGCCCAAGCTCACGGTCGCCGTCGGCGGCAAGAACCTGCTCTACTATCTGCCGCTGACGATCGCCGAGACGCAGGGCTACTTCAAGGCCGAAGGGCTCGAGGTGACGATCGCCGACTTCGCCGGCGGCTCGCGCGCCCTGCAGGCGCTCATCGGCGGCAGCGCCGACATCACGTCGGGCGCCTTCGAGCACACGATCAACATGCAGGTCAAGGGCCAGCGCCTGCGCGCCTTCGTGCTGCAGGGGCGGGCGCCGCAGATCGTTCTCGGCATCAACACGAAGACGATGCCGAACTTCAAGTCGCTCGCCGAGCTGAAGGGCAGGAAGCTCGGCGTCACGGCGCCGGGATCGTCGACCAACATCCTGGCCAACTTCGTGCTCGCCAAGGTCGGGCTGAAGCCGGGCGATGTCTCGATCATCGGCGTCGGCGCCGGCAGCGGCGCCGTCGCGGCGATGCGCGCCGGGCAGATCGACGCGATCTCGAACCTCGACCCGGTGATCACGCTGCTCGCCCGTTCCGGCGATATCAGGATCATCTCCGACACGCGCGTCGTCGCCGAGGCCGACAAGGTCTTCGGCGGGCCGATGCCGGCCGGCTGCCTCTACACACAGCAGAGCTTTCTCGACAAGCACCCGGCGACGGCGCAGGCGCTCGTCAACGCGATCGTGCGCGCCGACAAGTGGATCCACAACGCCGGCGCGAGCGACATCATCAAGGCGGTGCCGGAAAGCTACCTGCTCGGCGACCGCGCCGTCTACGTCGACGCGTTCCTCGCCGCCAAGGGAGCGCTCTCGGCCGACGGGATGTTCCCCGAAGGCGGCGCCGAGACGGCGCGCCGGGCGCTGGCGAGCGTCGACCCGGAGATCGCTGCGGCGAAGATCGATCTCGCCGCGATCTGGACGAACGACTACGTGCTGCGCGCCAACGCGAAGTATCCGAAGGGCTGAGCGGCCGGTCGCCCGGCCGCTCGCACAGGCGTCAGCGCTCGGCCGAAGCGTGGCTCAGCGTCGTCACGCACGCCGCCTGGCTGGCACGCGCTTCGTCGAGCCAGGCGACCGTCTCCATCAGGTCGAGCTGATAGATGGGCTTGGTGAACGAGACGAAGTGGATCAGCGCCTCGCGGCCCTGGCCGGCCTTCTCGACGATCCGGTGCTGGACCGGCGAGTACCGCGGAGCACTGCAGGCCTCTGCAGCCTGCGCCCCTGCGCTGGCCGTGGCGAGGAAAGCGACGGCGGAAAGCGGAAAGGCGGCGGTGGCCAGGCACCGTGCGGCTTGGCGAAACAGCGAGGAAGCGTTCATTGCGGACTCCAGAGGTTGGTACAGGCTCATACGGATTTCCGGCGACCATGCGGACATCGCACCGGCCGACGAATCCTCGCTGCAGGCGGCCGGCACCGCATCGTCAAGACGATGGAGGAATCGCAATGCGCAGACCGCAACTGAAGCTGCCGTCGTCCTTGCTGCGAGACGGTCGCGCGGCGCCTCGGAACTACACTGCGCGGCGGCACACGCCGCGCATCCTGCGATCCAGGTCGTGACATCGATCGAGCCCGATCACCTCGCACCCGCACTCGTTCTGAAGGGCATCTCCTGCACCTTCGTCGCCAAGGACGCGCGGCAGCGCTACACCGCTATCAGCGAGGTCACGCTCTCGGTCGGCGCCGGCGAGTTCGTCTCGGTCGTCGGGCCGACCGGCTGCGGCAAGAGTACGCTGCTCAACGTCGCCGCCGGCCTGCTCGCACCGAGCAAGGGCCGGGTCGAGGTGTTCGGGCAGGCGCTGACCGGAATCAACCGGCGCGCCGGCTACATGTTCCAGAGCGACAGCCTGATGCCGTGGCGGACCGCGCTCGGCAACGTCGCCGCCGGCCTGCAGTTCCGCAATGCGAGCGACGACCAGGCGCAGGCGATCGAGTGGCTGAAGCGTGTCGGCCTGAGCGCCTTCGCCGACCGCTATCCGCACCAGCTCTCGGGCGGCATGAGGAAGCGCGTCAGCCTGGCGCAGACGCTCGTCCTCGACCCCGACATCATCCTGATGGACGAACCCTTTTCCGCGCTCGACGTGCAGACGCGCCAGCTGATGGAAAACGAGCTGCTCGGTCTGTGGGCCGAAAAGAAGAAGGCGGTGCTCTTCATCACCCACGACCTCGACGAGGCGATCGCCTTGAGCGACCGCGTCGTCTGCCTGTCGGCCGGGCCGGGGTCGCATCCGATCGGCGAGTTCGCGATCGACCTGGAGCGGCCGCGCGACGTCGCCGAGGTCCGCGCGACGCCGCGCTTCGTCGAGCTGCACAAGGCGATCTGGTCGGTGCTGCGCGAAGAGGTGCTCGCCGGATACCGCCGGCAGCTCGCGGCATGATCGAAGAAGCGATCGGAGCTCCATGAAATACCTGCGCCTCTGGCAGGTGGCGTTGCTCGTCGCGGTCTTCGTCGTCTGGCACCTGCTCACGACGCCGGGCCTGCTGCCGACGTTCATGTTCGAGAACGACCGCCAGGCGGCGTTCTTCTTCGGCGAGCCGGTGAAGATCTTCGGCCGCATCTGGCGATGGTTCATCGTCAACGCCGACATCTACGAGCACCTGTGGATCACGCTCGTCGAGACGGCGCTGGCCTTCGCCATCGGCACCGCGCTCGGCCTGGGCTGCGGCCTGTGGCTCGCGCTCAGCCCGCTCGCCGCGGCGATCTGCGATCCGTACATCAAGGCGCTCAACAGCATGCCGCGCGTCATCCTGGCGCCGATCTTCGCCGTCTGGTTCGGACTCGGCGTCGCGAGCAAGGTGGCGCTCGGAGTCACCCTGGTCTTCTTCATCGTCTTCTTCAACGTCTACCAGGGCGTCAAGGAGGTGAGCCCGGTCGTCCTCGCCAACGCGCGCATGCTCGGCGCGTCGCGGCGCGACCTGCTTCGCCACGTCTACCTGCCGAGCGCGACGAGCTGGGTCTTCAGCTCGCTGCATACCTCGGTCGGCCTGGCCTTCGTCGGCGCGGTCGTCGGCGAGTACCTCGGCTCGTCGCGCGGCGTGGGCTACCTGATCCTGCAGGCCGAGGGATCGTTCGACATCAACACGGTGATGGCCGGCATCCTCGTCCTGACCGTCTTCGCGCTGGCGCTCGACGCCGCCGTCGGACGCATCGAGAGGCGCCTGATGCGCTGGCAGCCGGCGGCCGGGGAAACCGAGAAGCTCTAACTAAGCGCCAGCCCGGGTCGGATGCGTCCGACGCCGCGGCGGCGCGCGCGCCGATGGCGCCGCCGCGACGCCGCGATCATGCTGGGTCGGATCTCTGGAGTCCGCCATGCCTGCCTGCGCCCGATTCGCCATGACCGTGGTTCTCGCCTTGCTGTCGGCGAGCCTCGCTTTTGCCGAGAGCGCTGCGGGCGCGCCGCCCGCGCCGCAGGTGCGTTCGGCCAACGGCGTCGACTACATCAACGGCGGCGCCGGCGACGAGGCGCGCGCCGCGATCGCGCAGCTGCAGCCCGGCTTCGGCTTGAAGCTCGTCTTCAGCAACGGCAGCGGCGAATACCTCGTCGCCGATCACGTCGCCGTCAAGGGCAAGGCCGGCGAGGTCTTCGACGTCGATCGCGCCGGGCCGCTGCTGCTCGTCAAGCTGCCGCCGGGCGACTACTCGGTCGCCGCGACCTACGAAGGCAGGACCGAGATTCGCCCGGTGAAGGTCGGCGCGGCGACGCAGACGCTGAACTGGAGCTTCGGCGGCGCGCGTCGCTGAAGCGCGAGCGCTACTTCGACGTCGGCATCGTGAATTCGGCGCCCTTGGGCGTCGATTCGGGCCAGCGCTGCATGACTGACTTCTGCCGCGTGTAGAAGCGCACGCCCTCTTCGCCGTAGGCGTGCATGTCGCCGAACAGGCTCGACTTCCAGCCGCCGAAGCCGTGCCAGGCCATCGGCACCGGGATCGGCACGTTGATGCCGACCATGCCAATCTCGACGCGTCGGGCGAACTCACGAGCGACGTGGCCGTCGCTCGTGAAGCAGGCGACGCCGTTGCCGAACTCATGCTCGTTGACGAGCTTCAGTGCCGCTTCGAAATCGGCGACGCGAACGCAGGAGAGCACTGGTCCGAAAATCTCCTCGCGGTAGATTCTCATCGCCGGAGTGACGTGGTCGTACAGCGTTCCGCCGGTGAAGAAGCCGCTCTCGCGGCCGTCCACCTTGTGGCCGCGGCCGTCCACCAGCAGCGTCGCGCCCTCCTGCACGCCGATATCGATGTAGCCCTCGATGCGCTGCAGCGCCTCCT
>DATMGW010000188.1:0-2092 GCA_035555295.1 Caldimonas sp. | reverse complement strand
AGGCGCACCGCTTCGTCCCGACTGACCAGGGCGGCGTCCGCGAGGACAAGTCACCGCGCTTCAACCCGCAGAACAGCATCGACGTCGATACGGGCAGCGGCTTCATCACGCTGCCGTACAACATCGGGATCGGGAACGACGACCAGGTGCTCTACAGCTCCGGGGACGGCCAGGCGATCGGCGGCCTCCAGAACGGCCAGACGTACTACGCGATCAACGTCACATCGACGGCCAACTCGACGCACCTCAAGCTGTCGGCGACGAAGGGCGGTTCGGCGATCGGCCTGACGAGCACCGGCACCGGCACGTCGCACAGCATCGTCCGCGGCGGGGACACGCCGTCTGGCGACGCGAGCGAGACCGGCCCGCGCGTGATCTCGCCGTCCACCACCTCCCTCAACGGCGTTGCCGTCACGGCGTCGAACAGCGACGACATCGCCGCGATCGGCATCAGCGCGGGCATCTCGGGCACCGCGGCCGTCAATCTCTCCGGCGCCGTCGCCGTCGTCACCGCGAACACGTCGGCCTACGTCGGAAAGTCGGCGCAGATCACATCTGCCGGCGACGTGAAGGTGGCTGCGGGCAACCAGTACCACGAGTTGAGCGTGGCCGCGACGCTCGCGATCGGCGGTGACGCGGGTGTCGGCGTCGGTATCGGGATCCACCTCATCACGCTCAACACCGACGCGTTCATCGACAACTCCGCCGTGGTGACGGCCGGTGGAAACGTCTCCGTCATCGCCACCGGCCAGGATTCGATCATCGCGGTCGTCGCCGGTGCGAGCGGCGGCACCGTTGGAGTCGCGGGCACGGTCGACGTGACGATCCTCCATGTCCACACGTTTGCGAGCACCGGAACGAACGTCTCGATCGTCGCCGGCAACAACGTGCTCGTCTCGGCGGCGGACGACACGAAGCTGATCCTGATCACGGCGAGCCTCGCCGGCGGCTACGTCGGCGTCGGCGTCGCGGTCGGCGTCGCCACCGTGACGAAGGACACAGAAGCGTTCATCGGCGCCGGCAGCAACGTCGAAGCGCACGCGGCCGGCGCGTCGATCAGCGGCATCTACGACGGAAACTTCACGGGCTCCGGTGGATTCGAGACCTCCAGCTTCGACGGCCTGGCCGTCCAGAGCGCCTCCAGCGAGAACATCTTCGGGCTGGCTGCGAGCGTCGGTGTCGGCTTCGTCGGCGTCGCAGGCGGCGTCGGCGTGACCCTGCTGCACGTGACGACGCAGGCGTTCATCGGCAACGGCGCGATCGCCGACTCCGACGGCGGCTCGGTCAACGTCGCCGCAGTGGACGGCTTCAAGTCGTTCACCGTCGCAGGCGGTGCGGGCGGCGGCTTCGTCGGCGTCGCGGGCGGCGTCGACATCGGCGTCGCCGACTCGAGCGTCGCCGCTTACATCGGTGCAGGGACGAGCGTGAACGCAGCCGGCGACGTGGGCGTGTTCGGGCTGTCGACGAAGGATGTGCGGACGTATGCGCTGAGCATCGGCGGCGGCCTTGTCGGCGTCGCAGCCTCGGTCTCGGTCTGGACGATCGGCACGCAGCCTGTGACGACATACAACGACGCCGCCGGCGGGCCTGATCGCGGCGCCTGGTCGTCCACGGTCGCGAACGACCCGAACAACTTCTACAAGAAGGGCGACGTCGTCACCTTCAACGGCAGCAAGTACGCCGCAAAGGGCGACCACGTGCTCAACGACCCGTCGGATACGAGCGAGTGGGAGGGCAATACTGAGGCGCTCCCGAGCAGCGGCTCCGACAGCGCGCAGAACAGCGCAGACGCGGCTGCTTCCGGCAACGACGAGCCCGGCGGGCCCGGCTACAAGAGCATCCTCAACGGCGCGAGCGCGTCGCCGTCCGGCCCGGCGCCCGCGTGGGTCTCCGGTCACGCGTACAGCCAGAACGACCACGTTACGTTCGGCGGCCAGACCTACACGGCGCGTCACGACGTCACGAGCACCACCGATCCGGCGCACGACGTGACGAACTGGCAGCTGAACAGCGCGTCCGACGCGAAGACGAACGGCCGCGTCGCGAGCGCGCTGACGAGCCCGAAGTCGACCATCACCAGCGCCGCACCGAC
>DATMGW010000187.1:0-2407 GCA_035555295.1 Caldimonas sp. | reverse complement strand
CGTGCCGCGCCACCCTCAAACGCTGACGATCAGGTTCCCGATCGCATCGATCTCGACGCGGTTCCCCGGCTCGATCACCGAAGTGCAGTCGAGTTGCTCGACGATCGCCGGTCCGCCGAAGCGGGCGTCGAACGGCAGCTGCTCGCGGACGTAGACCGGCGTGTCGACCCAGCCGCCGTCGAACCACACCGGCCGCGTCGTCCTTCGTGCGGCTTCGAGCGTCGCCTTCGGCCGCGTCGCGGCAATCGCGCGCAAGGACACGGGCCTGCGCTTGCCGATCACCGCCGTGTGCAGGTTGACGAGCACCGGCCGGATCTCCGGCAGCTCGACGCCGAAGCGCTTCCAGTACGCCGCGGCGAAGGTCGTGCGCAGCTCGGAGGTAGTGATCGCCGCCGAGGCAACCGCCACCGGTAGGATGTGGCTCTGCCCCTGGAACTGCATGTCGGCGCGATGCAGGGTGACGACGCTTTCGACCGCGACGTTCTCGCGCGCGAGCAGCGCCCTGCCGCTTGCGATCTGCGCTTTGAACACTTCGGCGATGCGCGCGTCGTCCAGCGCTTCGAGCGGCTGGTTGACCGTGGCGACGAAGTCGTGGCGCAGGTCGGCGACGACGCAGCCGAGCGCGTTCGTCAGGCCCGGCCGCGCCGGGATCAGCACTTTCGGGATGCCCAGCTCGCGCGCCAGCGCCACCGCGTGCAGCGGGCCGGCGCCGCCGAAAGCGAAGAGTGCGAAGTCGCGCGGGTCGTGGCCGCGCGCCACGCTGACCATGCGGATCGCACCGGCCATGCGGTCGTTGGCGACGCGAATGATCGCTGCTGCGGCGGCGGTCGCGTCGAGCCCGAGCGGCGTGCCGACGTGCTGCACGAGCGCGGCGCCGATCGCATCCATCGAGACGGCGCGCTCGACGGCCAGGAGCCGCTGCGGGTCGAGCCGGCCGAGCTGGAGGTCGGCGTCGGTGATCGTCGGCAGCGTCCCGCCGCGGCCGTAGCAGATCGGCCCGGGAACCGCACCCGCGCTCTCGGGGCCGACCTTCAGCATCCCCGAGGCGTCGACCGAGGCGATCGATCCGCCGCCGGCGCCGATCGTGTGCACGTCGACCATCGGCACGTGGATCGGCATCGCGTATTCGAGCTCGAGGTCGCTCGATACCGTCGGCTCGCCGCCGAGGATCAGGGCGACGTCGCTCGACGTGCCGCCCATGTCGTAACTGACCACGTTGCCGAACTCTGCGCGCCGAATGCCGGCCTGCATCGCCGTCGCCGCCGCGGCGATGACGCCCGAAGCCGGCCCCGACATCACGGTCGCAACGGCGTGCTCGGCGACGACGCTGGCCGCCACCGTTCCGCCGTTGCCTTGCATCACGAGCAGCTCGCGCGTGTAGCCGCGGCCGGCGAGCTCGCGCTGCAGTCGCTCTATGTAGCGATGCAGAACCGGCTGGATCGCGGCGTTGACTGCCGCCGTCGTGCCGCGCTCGTATTCGCGGTATTCGGCGACGATCGCGTGGCCCGCCGTCACGTAGCGGTTCGGCCAGAGGCCGCGTACGATCTCGGCGGCGCGCTCCTCGTGAACGGGGTTGAGATAGCTGTGCAGGAAGTGGACGACGACGCTTTCGGCGCCGAGCCCGATCAGCTGCCGGGCCGCGGCCGCGACCTGTGCCTCGTCGAGCGCAACGACGATGGCGCCTTCGGCGTCGACGCGCTCGTCGACCTCGAGGCGAAAGCGCCGCTCGATCAGCGGAACGAACCGGCCCTTCAGGCCGTACGGCGTCGGGCGGGTGCGGCGGCCGAGCTCGAGGACGTCGCGAAAGCCCCGCGTCGTGATCAGGCCGACCTGCGCGATCTTGCGTTCGAGCATCGCGTTGGTCGTCGTCGTCGTTCCGTGGACGATCGCATCGAGCCCGGCCGCGTCGACAGCGGCCGCGGCGAGCGCGGCGAGGACGCCGAAAGCCTGGTTCTCGGAGGTCGTCGGCACCTTGGCGATATGCACCTCGCCCGTCGCGTCGTCGACGACGACCAGGTCGGTGAAGGTGCCGCCGACGTCGATTCCCGCGACGCGACTCATTCGAAGAGCGGCGAAAGCTTCACTTGTCGACGGCGACGACGTGCGCCTGGATCCTGGCGTCGACGGCGCCGGAGCCGAAACGCGCGGCGAGGGCTTGCGCCGCCGCGTCGGTGGCGGCGGCGAGCCGCGCCGGGTCGCGCGCCTCGATCTCGTTGCGCAGCGGCGTGCCGAGGCAGTACGCCGTCGCCGGCCGACGCGCCGACGCCGCCCGGCTGCGCGCGGCGACCGTATCCGTTCGAGGCACGGCGCCGAAACCGCCCTGCTTCAGGTCTTTCGCGATCGTCGAGAGATCGTGATACCCGTGCGGAACGCGAGCCAGGAACAGCGGGGGATCGGCGGGAAAGAC
>DATMGW010000186.1:0-3225 GCA_035555295.1 Caldimonas sp. | reverse complement strand
CGACGACGACCGCGCTCGCCGCCAGCCAACCCACTACCGGCCACCAGGCGAGCACCTGGCTCAGCCCCGGCGCCTTCGGCCAGCCGGCAGCGACGCTGGCCATCCGCGCGAGCGTGGCCAGGGCAAGAACCGACGAGATCGCTCCAGCGAAGGCACCGGCATGGCCGACGCCGCCGCACACCAGCGCCCAGGCGAACGCGGCGATGATGACTCCCGCCCACGCCGCCCCGGCGATGAACTGTGTGGCGACCAGCGTGCTCAGGTTCGGCGCGGCCGTCGCCGAGCCCGCGGCCGCTGCGGCGATGAGCGCGGCGATGCCCATGACTCGTGCCGGCGGCCAGCGCCTGGCCGCCAGCGACAGCGGCAGCATGCCGATGTTGAAGCCGATCCAGAACACCGGCGAGAGCATCGGCAACTGGGCCTGAGGCGCCTGACGCAGATAGAGCGGCGCGCTGTCGATGAAGACGTGGACTTGGAACGCGAGCGCGGCGAGCAGAGCTGCCGCCAGGACGACCGGCGCCGGGCCCGCTGCCGCTTCGAGCTGCGCGGCCGGTGCGAGGGGCGTGGCAGGCCGCGCTGTCGCAGCGCGCGCGAGGCCGCGCTCGGCGGCGACGAGGCCGAGCGTGACGAGGGCGAGCGCCGCGCTCGAGAGCGCGAAGGGAATGCGCGGATCGATCCCGCGCAAGGTCAGACCGAGATAGGGCGCGCTTGCGTTGGCCACCCCGAGCCCGAGCAGCGACAGCGCGATCAGGATCGGCTGGCTCGGCTTGGCCGCATGCTTGCCGACCAGCGCGAGCGGCGGCGCGCGCAGGGCCGACGAGGTGACCGCCCAGAGCATCGTCAGGGCGATGAATAGCGTCGGCGATCCGCCGGGCGCGACATAGGGAAGCGCGAGGAAGGCGGCGCACGACACGAGCGTCGCCGCGAGCACCGCGTAGCCGACCCGGCCGATCGTGCGCGCGACCCGATCAGCGGCGACTCCGCTCGCGTAGTCGGCGAAGACGAAGACCAGTTGATCGGCCATCAGGATCCACGCCACGGCGCCCTTGCCGATCCCGGCCTGCGCCGCGAGCTGCGGCAGGTACAGGACGTAGACGATCCAGGTCGCGGCGAAGAAGAACTGGACGACGCCGAGATAGAGGCCGATCGTTGGCATGGCCCGCGATTGTGGCTCCGGCCCGGCGCTACGCGCCTTCACGTCGCTACGCGACATGAGCCTCGCCGCAACCACTGCCCGTGCTCCGCACGATCAGTGGTTGTCCTTCGGAACGAACGCGCCGCGACACCCGACCAGGAAGTCGAGGTCGGCGCCCTGGTCGGCCTGCAGCACGTGGTCGATGTAGAGCTTCCAGTAGCCGCTTGCGAGCGGCGGCTCGGGTGCTCTCCAGCCTTCCATCCGGCGGGCCAGCTCGACGTCGCTGATGTCGAGGTGAAGACGGCGCTTGGGCACGTCGAGCTCGATGAAGTCGCCGGTTCGCACTGCCGCGAGCGGACCGCCGGCGGCCGCCTCCGGCGCGGTGTGCAGCACGACGGTGCCGTACGCCGTGCCGCTCATGCGCGCGTCGCTGATCCGGACCATGTCGGTGATGCCCTTCTTGAGCACCTTCGGCGGCAGCGGCATGTTGCCGACCTCGGCCATTCCCGGGTAGCCCTTGGGACCGCAATTGCGCAGCACCATGACGCAGCTCTCGTCGATCTCGAGGCTGTCGTCGTCGATCCGCGAATGGAAGTCGTCGCTGTCCTCGAACACGACGGCGCGGCCGCGATGCACCATCAGCGCCGGCGTCGCCGCGCTCGGCTTGATGATCGCGCCGCGCGGCGCCAGGTTGCCGCGCAGAACGGCGATTCCGGCATTCGCCTTGAACGGCGTCGCGAACGGCTTGATCACTTCGGTGTTGAAGTTTTCCGCGCCGCCGATGTTCTCGCCGACGGTCTTGCCGTTGGCCGTGACCGCGCCGAGATGGAGCAGCGCCGCGATCTCCTTCATCACGACGGGCAAGCCGCCGGCATAGCAGAAGTCCTCCATCAGATGCGTACCCGAAGGCTGCAGGTTGACCAGGCAGGGCAGCTCGCTCGCCAGGCGGTCGAAGTCGTCGATGCCGAGCTTCACGCCGATCCGCCCGGCGATCGCGATCAGGTGGATCACGGCATTGGTCGATCCGCCGATCGCGGCGAGCGTGCGGATCGCGTTCTCGAAGGCCTCGCGGGTCAGGATGTCTCCGATCGTCTGGTCCTCGTGGACCATGTCGACGATGCGCCGCCCGGCCATCCGGGCGATCACGTTGCGCCGGCCATCGACGGCCGGGTAGGCGGCGTTGCCCGGCAGGCCCAGGCCGAGGGCTTCGACCATGCTCGCCATCGTGCTCGCCGTTCCCATCGTCATGCAGTGGCCGTGGCTGCGGTGCATGCAGCTCTCGGCGTCGAAGAACTGCGCGAGCTCGAGCGTTCCGGCGCGCACCTGCTCGCTCATGCTCCACACGCCGGTCCCCGAGCCCAGCTCCTGGCCGCGCCACTTGCCATTGAGCATCGGGCCGCCGGAAACGCCGATCGTCGGGAGGTTGGCGCTGGCCGCGCCCATCACGAGCGAAGGCGTCGTCTTGTCGCAGCCCATGAGCAGGACGACGCCGTCGACCGGATTGCCGCGGATCGACTCCTCGACGTCCATGCTCGCGAGGTTGCGGTAGAGCATCGCCGTCGGCCGCAGCAGCGTCTCGCCGAGCGACATCACGGGAAACTCGAGGGGAAAGCCGCCGGCTTCGTGGACGCCGATCTTCACCTGTTCGGCGAGGCCGCGGAAGTGCGAGTTGCACGGGGTCAGCTCGCTGTAGGTGTTGCAGATGCCGATCACCGGCCGGCCGTCGAACTGGTCGTGCGGCACGCCCCTGGCCTTGACCCAGCTGCGGTAGGCGAAGCCGTCGCGATCCTGCCGGCCGAACCACTGCTGGCTGCGCAGCTCGCCGGGCTTCTTGCGCGGCTTCTTCTTCGCGTCACTCATGCGGATCCCCGATTCCTATTCCTTGACCGAGCCGGTCAGGCCCGAGACGTAGTACTCGACGAAGAACGAATAGATGAACGCCACAGGGAGCGATCCGAGCAGGGCTCCGGCCATCAGCGAGCCCCAATGGTAGATGTCCCCCTCGACGAGCTCGGTGACGACGCCGACCGGCAGCGTCTTGATCTCCGACGACGAGATGAAGGTGAGCGCGTAGATGAACTCGTTCCACG
>DATMGW010000185.1:0-3615 GCA_035555295.1 Caldimonas sp. | reverse complement strand
CTCCCTGATCGCGCCATTCTGTTCCGCCGCCAGCACCCGAAGTGTGGGCCTTGGCAGCCTCGTCGTCGCTCCGGCTCGGCAACGCATCGAGATGCTCTCGCGCCGTCTTCCTTACACTCGACGACCACCGCGCGGCGGTCGGCTGCCCTTGAACAGACAATGATGCGATGACCTGGTCGATCCTCGCGCGCGACGAGCAAGGCCGATTCGGCGTGGCGATCGCCAGCCGCTTCTTCGCGGTCGGCGCGCTGTGCGTGCACACGCGGCGCGGCGTCGGCGCGCTGGCGACACAGGCGCTGGTGAACCCGCTCTACGGACCTGCCGGCCTGGCGCTGCTCGGCGCAGGGCACGCGGCCGGCGACACGGTCGAGACGCTGGTCGGCGCGGACGCCGGCCGCGCGGTGCGCCAGCTGCACGTCCTGCCCGCCGCCGGCCGCCCGGCGGCGCACACGGGAAGCGAGTGCGTCGACTGGTCCGGGCACCTGGTCTTCGACAGCTTCAGCGTCGCCGGCAACATGCTTGCCGGCGCGCGAGTGATCGAGGCGACGGCCGAGGCGTTTCGCCGAAGCGAGGGGCAAGGCCTAGCCGAGCGGCTTCTCGCCGCCTTGGCCGCGGGCGACGCCGCCGGCGGCGACAAGCGCGGCAAGCAGGCAGCGGCGCTGCGCATCCATGGCGCCGAAGATTATCCGCAGCTCGACATCCGCGTCGACGACCACGTCGAGCCGATCGCCGAGCTGCAACGCCTGTACCGAACGAGCCTCGAGCGCTTCCAGCCCTTCGTCGCCTGCCTCGCCGGCCGCCACGATGCGGTCGGCCTGACCGACCGCGCCGAGATCGAGACACGCATCGCGCGCTTTCACGCGACACGGCGCGACGCCGCGACATGACCGCGCTGCTCGAGGTGCGCGCCCTGCGCACGCACTTCGCGACCGACGACGGCGATTTCCCCGCCGTCGATGGAGTGAGCTTCGCGCTCGACGCCGGGCGCACGCTCGCCATCGTCGGCGAGTCGGGCTGCGGCAAGAGCGTGACGGCGTTGTCGATCATGGGACTGGTGCCACGCCCCACGGGACGCATCGAAGGCGGCTCGATCCGCTTCGAAGGTCGCGAGCTGATCGGCGCGCCGGCGCGCGAGCTGCAGGATCTGCGCGGCAATGCGATGGCGATGATCTTCCAGGAACCGATGTCTTCGCTCAACCCGGCGTTCACGATCGGCGAGCAGATCGTCGAGGGGCTGCTGCGGCACCGCCGCATCGACCGCAGCGCGGCGAGCGAGCGCGCCTTGCAGATGCTGAGGAAGGTGCGCATCCCGGCACCGGAACAGCGCTTCCACGAGCACCCGCACCAGCTGTCGGGCGGGATGCGGCAGCGCGCGATGATCGCGATGGCCCTGGCCTGCGACCCGCGCCTGCTCATCGCCGACGAACCGACGACGGCTCTCGACGTGACGATCCAGGCGCAGATCCTCGACTTGATGCGCGTGCTGCAGCGCGAGTCAGGGATGGCGATCATCCTCATCACCCACGACCTCGGCGTCGTCGCCGAGGTGGCCGACGAAGTCGTCGTCATGTACGCCGGCCGCGTCGTCGAGCGCGCTCCCGTGCAGGCGCTGTTCGATACGCCGCAGCATCCGTACACGGTCGGCCTGCTCGGCTCGATTCCGCGCCTCGACGCCGACCGCCCGCGGCTCGCGGCGATCGAGGGCCAGGTGCCGAACCCGCTGCACCCACCGACCGGCTGTGCCTTCGCCGATCGCTGCCCCTTCGCCGATGCGCAGTGCCGCGCCGCAGCTCCCGGCTTGCGCGAGGTCGGCACGCTGCACTATTCGGCGTGCCGGAAAGCGCCGCTCGAGCCAGACCTCCTGATGAGCGAGCGCGGGGAGACGCTCGCCGCATGAACGATGCCGCGCCGCTCCTGCAGGTCGAGGGCCTGGTCAAGCACTTCCCGATCCGCCGCGGCGTCTTCGGGCGTGCCCGCGGGGCAGTGCGGGCCGTCGACGGCGTCGACCTCCAGCTCGGGCGCGGCGAGACGCTCGGCATCGTCGGCGAATCGGGCTGCGGCAAGTCGACGCTCGGGCGCCTCGTCCTGCGCCTGATCGAGCCGACCGCCGGACGCGTCGTCTTCGGAGGGCAGGATCTTGCCACGCTCGACGCCGCCGGCCTGCGCGCGCAGCGGCGCGCCATGCAGATCATCTTCCAGGATCCGTACTCGTCGCTGAATCCGCGCATGACGGTCGGCCAGACGCTCGCTGAGCCGCTCATGCTGCACGGCCTGCACGCCGGAAGGCATGCCGAGCGGGTCGCCGAGCTGCTCGGCATCGTCGGCCTCGCACCCGAGCACGCGCAGCGCTATCCGCACGAATTTTCCGGCGGGCAGCGGCAGCGCATCGGCATCGCCCGGGCCCTGGCGGTCGAGCCGAAACTGATCGTCTGCGACGAAGCGGTCTCGGCACTCGACGTCTCGGTGCAGGCGCAGGTCGTCAACCTGCTGCAGGACCTGCAGCGGCGCTTCGGCCTGGCCTACCTCTTCATCGCTCACGACCTCGCCGTCGTCAAGCACATCGCGACGCGGATCGCCGTGATGTACCTGGGCCGCCTTGTCGAGGTCGCCGACAAGCGCGCCCTGTTCGCGGCGCCGCGCCACCCGTACACGCAGGCCCTGCTCGCGGCGATCCCGCTGCCCGAGCCCGGCCTCGACCAGGAGCGCACGCTGCTCGGCGGCGACGTGCCGAGCCCGGCGAACCCGCCGTCCGGGTGCCGCTTCCACACGCGCTGCCCGCAAGCGCGCTCGCTCTGCTCCGAGCGCGAGCCGATGCTCGAAGCCGAGGCCGGCCACGCCGTCGCCTGCCACTTCTGGCGCGAGATTCCGGCAGCGGCAGCGCTGCCCGGTCGCAGCGCGCGCACGCCGGCGCGCCAGCGTCTCGATCGCCTGCAGTCCGCATTCATCGTCCCTCGTCTACTCACTCCGGAGTCCGCGTCATGAAGTTCGCCTCCCGATTGTTCCGGCTCGCGCTGTTCCTCGCGCTGGCGCCGCTCGCCGCATCCGCGCAGACGCTGCGCGTCGGCCTCGCCGAAGACCCCGACGTGCTCGATCCGACACTGGCGCGAAGCTTCGTCGGCCGGGTCGTCTTCGCGGGCCTGTGCGACAAGCTCTTCGACATCGACGAGAAGCTGGCCATCGTGCCGCAGCTCGCGACCGGCTACGAATGGTCGGCCGACAGCAAGACGCTGACGCTAAAGCTGCGCCCCGGAGTCACTTTCCACGACGGCGAGAAGTTCGACGCCGCGTCCGTCAAGTTCAACATCGAGCGGCACAAGACGATGCCGGGCTCGAACCGGCGCGGCGAGCTGGCGCCGGTGGCGAGCGTCGAAGTGGTCGATCCGTCGACCGTGCGGCTGCACCTCTCGGCGCCGTTCTCGCCGCTGCTGGCGCAGCTCGCCGACCGCGCCGGCATGATGGTCTCGCCCAAGGCAGCGCAGGCCGAGGGCGAGAAATTCGGCGCCAGGCCGGTCTGCTCGGGGCCGTTCAAATTTACGGAGCGAATCGCCCAGGATCGCATCGTCCTCGAGCGCTATGCAGGCTACTGGAACAAGGACGCGATCCACTTCGACAAGA
>DATMGW010000184.1:0-6668 GCA_035555295.1 Caldimonas sp. | reverse complement strand
ATCGGGCGCGCCGGATCGCCGCGACAATGGAAGAGCCCGCGCTCGCACCGCTCTCGCGCGCCGAGCGCGCCTTGCTGATTGAGATGCTGCGCAAGCTGGTCGCGCGCGCCGAGCCCGCGCCTACGACGTAGCGGTAGCGGGCACAAGGCTTGCCTTGGGACCGGGAGGACGAGGCTCGCATCGCGGCGATCCGGCGGCGCAGCCGCCGGGCGCCGGCGTTGCCCCGCCGCCCCGAAGGAAGAATGTCATGAAGCCACTGTTTCGGCGCTCTCTGGCCGCGGGGTTCGCCGTGTCCGTCGCGTCCTGCGCGCTGATTGCCGGATGCGAGAAGACGACGACGACGACGCAGACGCCCAGCGGCACGGTCACGACGACGACGATCTCGCCGAGCGCCGATGCCAGCGCGGTGATGGGCAAGGTCAACGCATCGCTGCAGGACGCCGCCCATGCGGTCGAGTCGAGCGCCGCGGCGAGCCAGGCGCTGACCAAGGCCGGCAACGTCATCGAAGACAGCGCCATCACGGCCGAAGTGAAGACCAAGCTGCTCACCGACTCGGAAATCAAGGGCCTAAGCATCGAGGTCGACACGCACGACGGCGTCGTCACGCTGACCGGCAAGGTGCAGAAGGCCGCGATCGCCGATCGCGCCAAGAGCATCGCCAAGGATGCGCACGGCGTGAAGTCGGTCGACAACCGCCTGACCGTCGACCCCGCCGCCTGAATTTCGCGCGCCGGCGCGGCGCGCGCGCCCGCCGGGCAGGGGCGCTGGCACGATCACCCCATCGGAGCACCGGTTGTCCCAGTTGCCGCACACTGGCGGAACGCACGCGCAACGCTTACCGGCGGGCCGCCCGCGTCGTGCCGACACCGGAACTCCCCATGCATGAGCTCGTCGCGCTCCTCCTCGCCCACGGTGCCCTGATCATCTTCGTCGTCACGCTGACGGCGCGCGTCGGTGCGCCGGTTCCGGCATCGCCGCTGCTCGTCGTCGCCGGCAGCCTCGTCCTCGCCGGGCAGCTGTCCGTGGTCGCGGCGCTCGCCACGTCGATCGCCGCCAACGTCCTCGGCGATGGCGTGTGGTTCCTGGCCGGGAGGCGCCACGGCCATCGGGTGATGAAGCAGCTGTGCCGGATCTCGCTGTCGCCCGATTCCTGCGTCCGGCAAAGCGAATCGTTGATCACGCGCTGGGGCGGCAGCTCGCTGATCGCCGCCAAGTTCGTTCCCGGCGTTTCCGTCATCGCCGCGCCGATGGCCGGAGCGCTCGGCATGTCGGTGCCTCGATTCCTCGCCTTCGAGCTCGTCGCCTCCCTCGTCTGGACGCTGACGTACATGGCGCTCGGGATGATCTTCAGCAACCAGATCCAGCAGATCTTCGACGTCATGGCCGGCACCGGCAGCGTGGCGACCGCCGTGCTCGTCATCGCGGTCGCGGCAATCGTCGCCGTTCGCTATTGGCAGCGCCAGCGCTTCCTGCGCGAGCTGCAGGTCCCGCGCATCGGCGTCGACGAGCTGCACGCGCTGATGCAGCAAGGTCGCGACCCGCTCGTCATCGACGTGCGTTCCGACGCGAGCACGCAGCTCGACGCGCGGCGCATCCCGGGTGCGATCTCGGTGCACCTGGGCGACATCCATGCCAAGGCGGCGGAGCTCTCGCCCGATCGCGAGATCGTGCTGTACTGCAATTGCCCGAACGAAGTGTCGGCCGCGCGCGCCGCCGCGGTGCTCGTGGGACAAGGCCTGGCGCGGGCGCGCCCGCTCGCCGGCGGCCTCGACGCCTGGGTCGCCTCGGGGCGCGCGACCGAAGACGTCGTGCTCGCGTCGCCCGTCGCGTCGATCGAGCGCGAGCTTCCTGCCTAGTGCCCGCCCCAGACCTCGTCGGCGACCTCGACGACGAGGCGCAGCTTGGCGCGTTGCGCCTCGACCGCGATCGCGTTGCCGTGCACCGTGCTCGAGAAGCCGCATTGCGGCGACAGGCACAGCTGCTCGAGCGGAACGTATTTCGACGCTTCGTCGATGCGCCGCTTCAGGTCGTCCTTCGATTCGAGCGTCCCGAGCTTGGTCGTCACCAGGCCGAGAACGACGGTCTTGCCCTTGGGCAGGAAGCGCAGCGGCTTGAAGTCGCCCGAGCGCGCGTCGTCGTACTCGAGGAAATAGCCGTCGACGCCCATCTCCGAGAGCAGCGCCTCGGCGACCGGCTCGTAGCCGCCCTGCGCCGCCCAGGTGCTCTTGAAGTTGCCGCGGCACAGGTGCACGCACAAGGCCATGCCCTCGGGCTTCTGCGCGACAACGCGGTTGATGAACGACGCGTAGCGATGCGGCAGCTCGTCGGGGTCGTCGCCGCGCGAACGCGCCGCCTCGCGCATCTTGTCGTCGCACAGGTAGGCGAGGTTGGTGTCGTCCATCTGCACGTAGGTGCAGCCGGCGCCGGCGAGCGAGCGCAGCTCGTCGCCGTAGGCGTTCGCCACGTCCTGGTAGAACGGCTCGAGGTCCGGGTAGTGCTCCTTGCTGATGCCGGCGCGGCCGCCGCGAAAGTGCAGCATCGTCGGCGAGGGGATCGTCACCTTCGCCGTGTGCCCGGGCGACACCCGCGACTTCAGGTACTCGAAGTCGGCCTTCTGGATGTCCTTGACGTGGCGCACCTTGTCGATGACGCGCATCACGGGCGGTGCCAATTCCTCGCTGCCGTCGGGCTTCCTGATGGTCACCGGGATGTCGGTCTTCACTCCGCCGAGCTGCTCGAGGAAATCGATGTGGAAGTAGGTGCGGCGGAACTCGCCGTCGGTCACGCTCCTGAGGCCCACGTCTTCCTGGAAGGCGACGATCTCGGCGATCGCGTCGTCCTCGACAGCGCGCAGCGCCTCGGGCCCGATCTCGCCCCGGGCCTTGCGTTCGCGCGCCTCGAGCAGGCGCTTCGGGCGCAGGAAGCTGCCGACGTGGTCGGCGCGAAACGGCGGATGCTGGCGTATGCTCATCGTCGACTCGGATCGTTGCGGTTGCGCTGCCCTTCGGTCGGGATCATAGGCTTCGCTTGGGCCCGGCGCCGCCGGGCCCGGCGCCATCTGCAGAGGGAGAAAGCTTCGATGCCGGTCAGCGGTCGTGCGGGACGCAGCAGCACGCGTGAATACCAAATCGCCGGCAGCTCGCTCGCCGAGATCAATCGGGCAATCGAGCGCGCCGGCCCGCGCGACCCGAACGACGGCACCCGCTACAGCGGCTCGTGCATCGGCACGCTGCGCGTCGCTATCGCGGCGCGCGACATCGCCTTCCAGCCGCGCGCCGGCAGCTCGCCGCTCGAAATGACGGCGACTTTCGGCGGCGGCAACGTCTTCGCCGACTGCGTCCTCACGTTGCCCCGTTTGCGTTCGACCTCGGGGCTCAGCGCGGCGGCGCAGCGCGAATGGACTCGCTTCGCGGCGAGCGTTCGCACCCACGAGCAAGGCCACGTCGATGCCTATGTCGAGACGGCGTCGGAGCTGGCGGGCGAGCTCAATGCCTTGTCGGCAACGGGGCACGGCGCGAACGAGCGGGCGGCGCAGGCCAGCGCGGCGCGCGCGCTGCTCCAGCTCGCGACGCAGCGCATCGGCGGCTCGGTGCTGCGCACGCGGGCGAACGCGAGCGCGCGCGACTACGACGCCCGCAATCGGCACGGTCGCTCGCAGGGCGCCGTGCTCGATACCGCGATCGCCTGAGCCCCTCGCGCGGTCGCCTGAGCGGCGGCAGGTGCCGCCGGATGTTGCGATTGCAGCTCAGGGCGGCGCCTTGCACTGCGCGAATCCCCGGATGGCCGGCGCCCGCCTGCGTCTCGACAATCCACCGATTCGCCGCTCCAGAAAGTTTCCCATGATGCAAAAACGCCAGGTCCTTCACTCCTTGTTCGGTTCGGCTCTCATTGCGGCCGCCAGCATCGGCCACGTCCACGCCGCCGACGCGACGCCGTTCAAGATCGGCTTCATCCTGCCCATGACCGGGCAGTCGGCGTCGACCGGCAAGCAGATCGAGGCGGCGATCAAGCTCTGGCAGGCGCAGAACGGCACGACCGTGGCCGGGCGCAAGGTCGAGGTCATCCTGAAGGATGACGGCACCGTTCCCGACGCGACGCGCCGGATCGCCCAGGAGCTGGTCGTCAACGACAAGGTCGACGTGCTCGCCGGCTTCGGCATCACGCCGTCCGCCTTCGCCACCGCGCCGATCGCCACCCAGAGCAAGACGCCGATGGTGGTGACCGCGGCCGCCACCTCGGCCATCACCGAGCAGTCGCCGTACATCGTTCGCACCAGCTTCACGCTGCCGCAGGTCTCGGTCTCGATCGCCGAGTGGGCCGCCAAACACGGCATCAAGAGCGTCGTCACCTTCGTCGCCGACTACGGCCCGGGAATCGACGCCGAAAAGTTCTTCAAGAGTCAGTTCCAGCTCAACGGCGGCAAGATCATCGGCGAGATCCGCACGCCTTTGCGCAGCCCCGATTTCGCGCCCTTCCTGCAAAAGGTCGCCGATTTCAAGCCCGATGCGGTGTTCGTCTTCCTGCCCTCGGGCCAGGGCGCGTCGTTCATGAAGCAGTTCGGCGAGCGCGGCCTCGACAAGTCGGGAATCAAGCTGATCGCCACCGGCGACGTCACCGACGACGACCAGCTCAACGACATGGGCGACGTCGCCCTCGGCGTCGTCAACTCGCACCATTACTCGGCGGCGCATCCGTCGGCGACGAACAAGAAGTTCGTCGCCGCCTTCGAGGCGGCGAACCACTTCCGGCCGAACTTCATGGCCGTCGCCGGCTACGACGGCATGCACGTGATCTACAACGCGCTCGCCGCGACCAAAGGCGCCGGCGGCGGCGACGCGCTGCTCGCGGCGATGAAGGGCCAGCTCTTCGAGAGCCCGCGCGGCCCGATCCTGATCGACGCGCAGACGCGCGACATCGTGCAGGACGTCTACATCCGCAAGGTCGAGCGGGTGCCGTCGATGGGCAACCAGCTCTACAACGTCGAGTTCGACGTGCAGAAGGCGGTGAAGGATCCGGCCAAGGTGAAGTAGCGGTCGCCGTCCCTCGCTCCGTGCATCCGATGAATGCGAGAGTCACGATATCGGGGGCCGGCTTCGGCGGCATGGAGCTGAGCACGCTGCTCTCCGAAGCTTTCGGGATCAGCCTGTGCCGCGCTCCTCGGGCTGGTCCTACATAGCATCTGAACCGTCGTCGCGCCGCCTGCAGACGCCGCAAACGACCTCGGGGCGCGCTACGGCTTGATGCCCGCGAACAGCGCGACGGTCGCCAGGTCGCCGCTCGCTGTGACCGCATACACCACCTTGCCGTTCAGGAATGCGTGCCCGTGTTGCGTGCTGCCGGCGTTCGCGCAGCCGGTGCCAAACGTCAGGCTGAGGTCGTACGCGTTGGCGCGGCTCCGCGGCAGCGCCAGACCCGCGTAAGTGCAACTGCCCGAGGTCGTGCCGGCAACGACGCCCAGGGCGTCGACGGTCAACACCGAAGCATCCGTTCCGCCCAGGCCGGCGAATTCACCTGCGTACGTGCCCATCAGTGCCGTTGCCGACGCGTCCGCGCCCGAGGCGCCGTTGAACGTGCCTGAAAAAGTCGCGCTGGTCGTGTCGGAGCGGACCAGCGCCGTGCTGGCCGAGGCCTTCGGCACCACGGTCGAATTCAGCATGCCGGTAAGCAGCGTTCGTGACAGCAGATTGAAGTCGTGGGCGTTGCTCGATGCGAAGGTGCTGCCGTTCGCTGAGCCGTCGCCCAGGATCACGCCGCCGACCGGCGCGGCGCTCGCGCTGCTCAAGCCGTAGACGAGGTAGTAGCGGCCGTCGTCGATCACCAGGAACTCCGACGCGCGATTGCTGCCGCCGCTGCCTTCGTACAGGCCGGCCAGCGAGGCAACAGGGCCGGGTTCGCCACCGCCGCCGCAGGCGACGAGCGCGGCACAGCAGACGATGAGCGCGGTCCGGATCGACTTCATGAAGTCCTTCAAGTGGCCGGCGCACGATACACCGCGACATGGCTGGCTCGGCGGACCATGAAAAGGGGCGCATGGGATGAAGCCGCCCCCGAATGAGTCGGCGGCATTGGCCGACGCTGGATGCCGGGCCTGTCCTACTCGGCCGGGCCTCGGCGAAGCCTACGGTCGGCCTCACTCACGCAAAGGAACCGGATCATGAACAGGATCATCTGGCTGGTCGGCGCCGTCGTCATCATCATCGCGATCGCCGGATTCCTCGGCTTGCGCTAGCTAGGCAGAAGGCGTCGAGAGGAGCGCCGCCCGGGCCAGGGCCGGCAGGAGCGGGGTGCAGTTGCCGAGCAGCCCTTTGAGCTCGTCGCCGCAGACGACCTCGCGCTCCAGGAGTCGGCACGCCAGCGCCTCGAGTTGAGCGCGGTGGACCCCCAGGAGTTGCCGGCATCGGGCCTGCGCCTGTTCGAGCAGCGCGCGGGCCTCGTGCAACACGGCGGCCTGAATGTCGGGCCCCAGCAGCTCCTTCGGAATGCCCGCCACGCTGAGCAGCCCGAATGCCGTCGAAAAACCCAGCGAGCCCACCATGTTGATGGCCAGCTCGGAGGCGCGCTTCAGGTCGTCGGAGGCGCCGCTGGACACGCTGTCGAGCACGAGCAGCTCCGCCTCGCGGCCGCCCAGCATCATGGCCAGGCGGCTGGTCAGCTCGGCCTGCTTGTA
>DATMGW010000183.1:0-11811 GCA_035555295.1 Caldimonas sp. | reverse complement strand
ATGGTCGCGATGGCCCTGCTCGGTGTTGGTCTAAGAGGCGGTACGCAGACGGGTTACGCCTCGCTGGTCGACCTTCAGACCGGCCGCGTCCTGTGGTTCAACCGTCTGGCGCGCGCGCGGGGCGACCTGCGCGAAGGCGAGGCAGCGGCAGAGTCGATCGATTCGCTCTTGTCGGGTTTTCCGAAGGTCGAATGAAGCGCAGGCAGTGGCTGGGTGGGGCCTGCGCCCAATGCGCCGCGCTCTGCGCGGGCAGTGTCTTCGCGCAAGAACACGCTCCAAGCAGTTGGATCGCGCCTGAGCGATTCGCGAAGCCCGACCCGGCGAGCGACGAAGGCGGCCTGTGGGCGATGATGGATCGCGAGGAGAGGCGCCTGCGTCGCAGCCCTTTCGTCATCCACGACGTCGTGCTGCACGACTATCTGCAGGGCATCGCCTGCAAGCTCGCCGGAACCCACTGCGCGGACGTCCGCGTCTATGCGGTTCGCACTCCGTTCTTCAATGCCAGCATGGCTCCGAACGGCATGCTTCAGGTCTGGAGTGGCCTGCTCTTGCGGGTCGAAAACGAGGCCCAACTGGCGGCGGTGCTGGGACACGAGATCGGCCACTACATGCGGCGGCATACGCTCGATAGTCTGCGCGATTCGAAGTCGCGCAGCGCCTTCGCAACCTTCCTCGCGGCGTTTGGCGTCGTGGGCCTCGTCGGGCAGATGGCCACCTTGGCGTCTGCCTTCGGCTTCACGCGAGATCAGGAGCGCGAAGCCGACAGCATCGGCCTGACCCTGATGCGCGACGCGGGCTACGATCCACGCGAAGCCAGCAAGATCTGGGACAACCTGCGCGTCGAATCTGCGGCGGCGCCGGGCGGCGATCCGCTCAAGAGCAGTCCCATGTTCGCGACGCATCCTCCCTCCGAAGAGCGCAGCCGGACCTTGGCGAGGCTCGCCGAAGACGCGACCGGCGGTTTCCTGGGCGAGATCGAATACGCCGACAAGGTCGCCGGGCTGCGCTTCGCGCTCCTGGAAGACGAGATCAAGCGGGGCCAGTACGGCGAAACGCTGGTACTGTTCGACCGGATGGTGCAGCGCGCTCCCGAGCGTTCCGATCTGCTCTATTTCCGCGGTGAGGCCCACCGCCTGCGTGCCAAGGATGGCGACCTAGACGCGGCGATGGTCGACCTGCGGCGGGCAACGGAACTCGGCAACGAACCTGCCCAGGTGCATCGTTCGCTCGGCTACATCCACCAGAAGTTCGCCCAGTCGCCCGAGGCCAGCGCGGAGTTCACGCGCTACATCGAGCTCGCGCCGAACGCGGCTGACGCCGATTTGATTCGCACCTATATCTCCGAAGGCAAGACGTGAGAACGATGCCGCGCTTCCTCGTCTGCGTTCTCACCAGCGTGCTGGTCGGTTGCGCCGCCGTGAGCAAGGTCGATACGGGCGAGACCCTCGTGAAGAACCGTCTGGCGATCCAGGTCGCCACCCCCTGGAACAAGTTCGAGCGAGGCCAGACGGACAACACGACGACATGGACCGTCGAAGGTATCACGGTCGACGCGTTGCAGTTCTACGTCGGCATCAAGGACGGCGAGCTGATCGCTCCGACGCCGAGCGATCGCAAAGGCATCGAACCGCTCGCGTTCAAGGCTGCGATGCAACCTGCCGACGTCGTGGCGCTATTCCAGAACCTGCTGACTCGCGACGGCTCGAGCTTCACGCTCGACAAGCTCGAGGCCACCGAGTTCGTCGGCACGCGCGGCTTTCGTTTCGAGTATTCGCTCCTGCGCAAGGTCGACGACGTCCGGCTTCGTGGCGTGGCGTACGGCGCCGTCCGCAACGGCGAGCTCTTCGTCATCAACTATTCAGCGCCACGGCTGGCGTTCTTTCCCAAGCATGCGGGCGAAGTCGAAGCCCTGGCTCGGAGCGCCCGGGTAAAGGGCTGATGTTCCGTTCGTCGAGCACGTCTCCCGCGTAGAGGCCAAACCCGTACGGAACTCTGCTGACCTCATCGCTCGCTACGTCTTGCCCGGCTCGACGCCGTGGCCGCGTGCGTCCTTGCCTCGAAGCAGCGGCGGCCGAGTGCGGGCGCGCAGCGCGTCGCGCAGCAGGTATTCGACTTGCGCGTTGGCGCTGCGCAGCTCGGCGGCGGCGAGGCGCTCGATCTCGGCCCACACGGCCGGGTCGATGCGGAGCAGGAAGGCCTTCTTCTCGGGGCTCGCCATGCGGGCGGTCCGGCGCGGCTTGCCTGCTTCGCCTAGTTGTAGAGCGTGCCGGCGTTGACGACCGGCGTCGCGTCGTGGTCGGAGCAAAGCACGACGAGCAGGTTGCTGACCATCGCCGCGCGCCGCTCGTCGTCGAGCTGGACGAGGCCGCGCTCGGCCAGGCCGTTGAGCGCCATCTCGACCATGCCGACGGCGCCGGCGACGATCTTCGTGCGCGCCGCGATCACCGCTTCGGCCTGCTGCCGGCGAAGCATCGTCCCGGCGATTTCGGGGGCGTAGGCGAGGTGCGTCAGCTTGGCGTCGACGACGACGATGCCGGCCTGCCCGAAGCGCTGCTGCAGTTCGTTTCGCAACGCGACCGAGACTTCCTCGGTGCCCGAGCGCAGCGTCACCTCGGCCGTCTTCGTCGTGCCCGGCTCCTCGAAGTTGTCGTAGGCATAGCTGAGGGCCAGGTGGCGCAGCGCCGACTCGGCCTGCGTCAGCACGTAGGCTTCGTAGTTCTCGACGTCGAAGCTCGCCTGTGCCGTGTCGTCGACGCGCCAGACGACGGTCGCCGCGATCTCGATCGGGTTGCCGCGCAGGTCGTTGACCTTCAGCTTCTCGCTGTTGAAGTTGTGCGCGCGCACCGAAATCTTCGTCTTCGTGTAGAACGGATTGGCCCAGCGCAGGCCGCGCTCGCGGTCGGTGCCGCGATAGCTGCCGAAGAGCAGCAGCAGCGCTGCCTGGTTCGGCTGCAGCATGTAGAGGCCGCCGAGGCACCAGAAGGCGACGAGCACGGCGGCGACGAACACGCCGATCGTCGGCCCCATCGGCCGTATCGCGAGCAGGCCGATCGCGCCCAGCAGCGTGATCAGTCCGACCGCGATGTAGATGAAGCCGCTCGTCGTCGCGGCCGTCCGCTCTTCTGCCGATTGCATCGTCATGACTCGCTCCTGAAGGATTCGCCCTGCCAGATGGCGCTTTCGCACCTGATGTCAGAGTGATATCACTCTAGTAGCAATGCGAGGACCTGTCAAGCGGACTGTCAGGCGTCCTGTTCGACGTCCACGCCGAGCAGGGCCGGGTCGCCTCGGCCGAGGCGAAGGAGCACCGGCACTTCGCGGCTGAGGTCGACGACGGTGGTCGGCCGCCCCGGGCACGCGCCGGCGTCGACGATCGCCTGGACGAGCTTTTCGTAGCGGGCGCGGATCAGTGCCGGGTCGTTCATCGGCTCGGTTTCGCCGTGCGGGATGAGCGTCGTCGCGAGCAGCGGCTGGCCGAGGAGATCGAGCAGCGCGTGCGTGACGGCGTGATCGGGAACGCGCAAGCCGATCGTCCGTCGCGAAGGGTGCGAGACGCGGCGCGGCACTTCCCGGGTCGCATCGAGGATGAAGGTGAAGGGGCCCGGCGTCGCGGCCTTGAGCAGGCGGTACTGCCGGTTGTCGATGCGCGCGTAGCTGGCGACTTCGGAGAGGTCGCGGCAGAGCAGCGTCAGGTGATGCCGGTCGTCGACGCCGCGGATCCGGCGCAGTTGCTCGGCCGCCGCCTTGTCGTCGAGGTGGCAGACGAGCGCGTAGCTCGAGTCGGTCGGAATCGCGGCGACGCCGCCGCCGTGCAGGATCTGCACCGCCTGCTTGAGCAGCCGCGGCTGCGGGTGCGTCGGGTGGACGTCGAAGTACTGCGCCATGCGCCGATTGTCGGCGCGCGCTCGAGAATCGGCAGCGCAGGCCCTACTGGATTCGCGACTCGAGCGCTTCCCACACCGGTACGAGGCCGTCGGGAAGGGGCGGCAGTGCGCCGAGGTCGATCCGGCTTTCCCCGGGGCTGTGGAAGTCGCTGCCGCGCGAGGCGAGCAACTCGAACTCGCGCGCCGTGCCAGCGTAGCGGATCGCGTCGGCGGCGCTATGTGCGCCGGTCACGACCTCGACGCCGCGCCCGCCGAGCGCCTTGAATTCCGTGAACAGCGCGTACTCCTCGGTCGGCGTGAACTTGTAGCGCGCCGGATGGGCGACGACGGCGAGGCCGCCGGCGTCGACGATCCAGGTCACGGCGTTGCGCAGCGTCGCCCAGCGGTGCGGTACGAAGCCGGGCTTGCCTTCGACGAGATAGCGCCTGAACACCTCCGGGGTGTCGGCGCAGACGCCGCTCTCGACGAGAAAGCGGGCGAAGTGGGTGCGCGAGATGAGATCGGGATTGCCGACGAAATGCAGCGCGCCTTCGTAGCACCCCGCGATGCCGACCTTGGCGAGCTCGCCGGCCATCTCGTGGGCCCGCGCCTCGCGGCCGCCGCGTGTCGCCGCCAGGCCCCGGGCCAGCGTCGCATCGCTCGCGTCGAAGCCGAGGCCGACGATGTGCACCGTGACGCCGGCGAAGGTCACCGAGATCTCGGTGCCGGTCAGGTAGGGCAGGCCGATCGCCCGTGCCGCGGCACGGGCGCGCTGCTGGCCGCCGATCTCGTCGTGGTCGGTCAGGGCCCACAACTCCACCCCGTTCGCCTTGGCGCGCTCGGCGAGCGCCTCGGGCTCGAGAGTGCCGTCGGAGACGACGGAGTGGCAGTGCAGGTCGGCGTTCATGGCGATGCGTTCTTCGCCGCATCATATGTCGCGGCACTCACACCGGCAGGCGCAGCGGCTCGGCGGCGACGACGATCATCTGCACGCGCTCGTTGCCGTTGTAGCTGTCGAGGCTCAGTCGATAGGCGAGCCGCACGCGCTCGGCGACCGGCTCGACGCGGCCGAACCAGATCGCGTCGCGCATCTGCCCGTCCAGGCGCACGGCGAGCTTGAGGTGCTTCTCGCCGACAAGGCGCTGCGAGACGACCTCGACCGCGTCGCAGAAGACCGGCGCCTCGAAGGCCGCACCCCAGACCTCGCGCTCGATCAGGCGCACGGTCGCCGCGCTCCAGTGCTCGGCGCCGAGCGGTCCGTCGCTGGCGATGCGTTGCTGCGGCGGTGCCGTTCCCAGGCTCTGCACGGCATCGCACAGCGCCGCGCGGAACGCATCGAGCTGATCCGGCGCGATCGTGCAGCCGGCCGCCATGGCGTGGCCGCCGAAGCGCTTGAGCATCTGCGGGTGCCGCTTGCTGACGAGGTCGAGGGCGTCGCGCAGGTGCAGGCTTTCGATCGATCGCCCCGAGCCCTTGAGCATCCCGTCCTGCCCGCTCGCGAAGACGAAGGTCGGCCGATGCAGGCGATCCTTGAGGCGCGACGCGATGATGCCGACGACGCCTTCGTGGAAGGTCGCGTCGAAGACGGCGAAGGCGCGCTCGACGCCGCCCGCGGCGGCGAGGGCGCGATCGACCAGTGCCTCTGCGTCGACGCGCATCCCGGCCTCGAGCTTGCGCCGTTCGCGGTTGATCGCGTCGAGCGCTTCCGCCAGCTCGCGGGCGCGCCCGGGGTCGTCGCTGAGCAGGCATTCGATTCCCAGCGTCATGTCGGCGAGGCGTCCGGCCGCGTTCAGCCGCGGCCCGATGGCAAAGCCGAAGTCGGCGGCGCCGGCTTGGCGGGGGTCGCGGCCGGCGACGGCGAAGAGTGCCGCGATCCCCGGCTGCATGCGCCCGGCGCGGATGCGCTTGAGCCCTTGCGCGACGAGGCAGCGGTTGTTGCGGTCGAGCTTGACGACGTCGGCGACCGTGCCGAGCGCGACCAGGTCGAGCAGGGTGTCGAGGCGCGGCTGGTCGGCCACGCCGAACTCGCCGCGACTGCGCAGCTCGGCGCGCAGCGCGAGCAGGACGTAGAAGGCGACGCCGCAGCCGGCGAGCTGCTTGCTCGCGAAGGTGCAACCCGGCTGGTTCGGGTCGACGATGACGTCGGCCTCGGGCAGGACGACCCGGTCGTCGCGCTGTGCCGGCAGGTGGTGGTCGGTGACGACGACGGCGAGTCCGAGCGCCGCGGCGTGGGCCACGCCTTCGATGCTGGCGATGCCGTTGTCGACGGTGACGAGCACGTCAGGCGCCGCGCTGGCGATCGCGAGGTCGACGATCTCCGGCGTCAGGCCGTAGCCGTGCACGCGCCGGTCGGGAACGACGTAGGCCAGCGTCGCCGCATCGGCGCCGAGCATCTTCAGGCCGCGCAGAAGCACGGCGCATGCCGTCGCGCCGTCGCAGTCGTAGTCGGCGACGACGCAGATGCGGCTGCCCGCGCCGATCGCGTCGGAGAGCAGGACCGCCGCCTCGGCGGCGCCGAGCAGGCCAGCCGGCGCGAGCAGACGGGTCAAGGCGTCGTCGAGCTCGTCGGCCGACTTCACGCCGCGCGCCGCGTACAGGCGCGCGAGCAGGGGATGCACGCCCGCCTGCTCGAGGGCCCACGCGATGCGCGGCGGCACGTCGCGCGTCTCGATCGTCACGGCGGCTTCGTTCATCGCGTCCTCACAAGCTCTCGAGCACGGCGTGCGGCTCGAGGCGCGTCCAGCGGCGGTGCAGGCGCTGCAGCAGGCCTTGCCTCACACGCTCGAATCGGGCCGCGCTCTTTTCGCCGCACAGCGTCAACGTCGCTTCTTCTGCTTCCAGCGCTCGCGCGATCGGCCCCGCGTCCAACGCTTGCCAGGCCTCGGCCCACGCCGCCCAGTCGCCGGCCAGGAGCGGCGTGCGCAGCGACGCGTCGACCTGCGGCTCGTCCGCCGGATCGGCCGCTTGCGCCCGGCCGCAGCCGCTCAGCCAGAACGAATTCACGACCGCTTCGTCGCGCTCTTCGCGCGCCTCGTTGAGCGGATGCGCGTGGAAGACGAGCTGCACCTCGCTCTGCACGCGGCGCAGCAACTGTCCGAGGTCGGATCGATCGGTGCCGAGCCAGCCGTCGACGCTGCGGCCGATCACACGATCGAGCGATGCGGTGGCGAAGCCTTGCAGATCGTCCCTGCCGATATACCAGCGTTGCGCCGCACCCCAAGTGGCGACGAAGCCCTCGCTTTCGAAGAGCCCGCGCACGGCGGCGAAGAACGCGTTCGATTCGGCGTCGCTCAGGGCGAGCTGCGCCGGATCCGTCATCGCCACGTGGTCGCGACCGAGCAGCCAGTGCGCCGGCGTGACGAGACCCCACGCGGTGTCGCCGGGATCGATGCCGTCGGCGCGCAGCGCATGCGCGGCGAACGGCAGCGCGCCGTCGCCGCCGCGCCAGCCGCGCGCCGCGGCGAGGGCACGTTCGTGCGTCGGCGAGAGCGAGGACGCTTCGCCCTCGTCGCGCCCGCTCGCCGTCAGGCGCGCGAGCAGGCGGGCGAGGTGGGGTAGCGAGAGGTCGCGCAGCACGTGCCGGCAGGCTTCCGAGTCGTCGGAAGCGAAGGGAACAAGCAGGTGCATCCGTCAATTATCGGAGTCGACCCTCAACAGCGTATCGATCGCCCCTGTCGAGTAGCATCGCTGCCGCATGAACTGGCCCTACGAACTGCAGATCGGCTGGCGCTACACGCGGGCCGGGCGGGCCGGGCGCAGGAACGGCTTCATCTCGTTCATCTCCGGCGTCTCGATGCTCGGTATCGCTCTCGGCGTCGCCGCGCTGATCATCGTCCTGTCGGTGATGAACGGCTTCCAGAAGGAAGTGCGCGACCGGATGCTCTCGGTCGTCTCGCACGTCGAGATCAGCGACGCCGGCGGCAACGCCCTGGCCGACTGGCGCGCCACCGCGAACCTGGCGCGGAAGAACCCCGAGGTCGTGGGCGCTGCGCCCTTCATCGCGTCGCAGGCGCTGATGGCGCGCGGCGACGAGATGCGCGGTGTGGTCGTTCGCGGCATCGTTCCGAACGAGGAAGCGACGGTCACCGACCTGGCGGCGCGGCTGCGCGACACGACGCTCGCCCGGCTCGTCCCGGGGACGTGGAGCGTCGTCCTCGGCATCGAGCTGGCGCGTTCGCTCGGCGTTCATGAAGGCGACAAGGTGACGATCGTCCTGCCCGGCGGGCAGGTGACTCCGGCCGGCGTGGTGCCACGACTGAAGAGCCTGACGGTGGTCGGCACCTTCGACGCCGGCCACTACGAATACGACAGCAGCCTGGCCCTCGTCCACCTCGAGGACGCCGCCAAGCTCTTTCGCGTCGAAGGCCCGACCGGCGTGCAGCTGCGCCTGAAGGACCTGAACGACGCGCCGCTAGTCGCTGCGCAGCTGGCGCGAAGCCTCGGGCCGGACGTGAACGTGCGCGACTGGACGAGCACGAACCGCAACTGGTTCGCCGCGGTGCAGGTCGAAAAGCGCCTGATGTTCATCATCCTGACGCTGATCGTCGCCGTCGCCGCGTTCAACCTCCTCTCGACGCTGGTGATGACTGTGACCGACAAGCGCGCCGACATCGCCATCCTGCGCACCCTCGGCGCGACGCCGCGCTCGATCATGGGAATCTTCGTTGTCCAGGGCGCCGCCTCGGGAATCATCGGCACACTCGCCGGCGTCGTCATCGGCCTCGTCGTCGCCTTCAACATCGATGTCATCGTCCCGGCGATCGAGCGGGTGCTGCACGTCAGCTTCCTGCCGAGCAGCGTCTACCTCATCAGCCGGATGCCGAGCGATCCGCAGCAGGGCGACATCGTTCCCATCGTCCTCTTCTCTCTCGCGCTCGCTTTCGTCGCGACGCTCTACCCGAGCTGGAGCGCCAGTCGGATGCAGCCGGCCGAGGCGCTGCGCTATGAGTGAGGCGTGGTCGGGGAACGGTCCGGTCATCGCCGCCAGCGCACTGCACAAGCGCTTCGTCGAGCGTAGCGGCGCGGCGCGCCTCGACGTGCACGTGCTGCGCGGCATCGACGTCGCCGTCGCTGCCGGCGAGACGCTCGCCGTCGTCGGCGCCTCGGGATCGGGAAAGAGCACCTTGCTGCATCTGCTCGGCGGACTCGAAGCGCCGACCAGCGGCTCGGTGCTGCTGTGCGGCCGCGACTTCACGACGCTCGACGCCGCCGAGCAGGGCGAGTGGCGCAATCGCCACCTCGGCTTCGTCTACCAGTTCCACCACCTGCTGCCCGAGTTCACGGCGCTCGACAACGTCGCGATGCCCTTGCGCATCCGCCGCCAGGCGAAGGCGCCGGCGCGCGAGCGCGCGGCCGAGGCCTTGCGCCAGGTCGGGCTGGGCGACCGCCTCGCGCACCGGCCATCGCAGCTCTCCGGCGGCGAGCGCCAGCGCGTCGCGATCGCCCGCGCCATCGCCGGCGCGCCCGATTGCGTTCTCGCCGACGAGCCGACCGGCAACCTCGACCGCGGCACGGCCGACGTCGTCTTCGCGCTGCTGCTCGGCCTCGCGCGCGAGAAGCAGATGGCTTTCGTCCTGGTGACGCACGACGAGGCGCTCGCAGCACGCTGCGACCGCGAGTTGCGCCTGGTGCAGGGGCAGCTCGCGCCCTGACGAGCGGGCGCGGGCGCAGGGGCTCTTCAGCCGCCGGCGCAGACGACCTGGTGGTAAGGAAACTCGGCGCGACGCACTTCGCCGTCGCGGTTGCCCTCGATCCAGGCATACATCGCGTTGTCGCCGCTGCGCCGGTAGCCGATCTTCTGCGGGAACTCGCGCTTCGCGTTCTCGAACACGACGCTCGAGTCGGTGATCGACGCGGCGTTGTAGACGACCGGCGGCTTGCCCGACGGACGCACCTCGAACGACAGGGTGCCGCCCTGCTCGCGGATCATCATGAACTCGTAGGTTACGAGGTCGGTCCCCTGCACCGTCCGGCTCGAGCCGATCATGGTCTTGCCGCGCGGCGCCATCCATTGCTCCTCGACGGCGCGCTCCTGACTGACCATCGCCCAGCAGCCTTGCATCCAGCGGAGCTTGTGCGACTGCATGCCCTGCGCCGAAACACCGGACGCGCCAGCGGCGAGGGCAAGGGAAAGCCACAGCGGCGTGCTTCTTCTCATCGACGGGACTCCGTGATTGCAGCGGCCGCGACGAGCGGCCGGCCGACGGCGGCGAACGCCTGAGTCTGCCTTGCGGGCCCGTGCGTGGCAAGGGCACGGCCCCCCGCGGTTCGTCTCCTATTGCGCAATTCCCGCGTCGCGCTTCGGCTCGGCGGGCTTGCGCCAGTCGACGGCGCCGAAGCGCTCTTGCCCGAGCAGCGTGTAGTAGATGCCGATCGTCGCGCGCGTCTGCGTCTGCGTCCCGGGATTGGCGAAGGTCGCGTCGCGCCGGTTGGCGACCACCTTGAAGGTCACGGCGTGCTGTTTGTAGATGCGCAGCGTCAGCGCGGCGTCGATGCGGACGATGTTGTCATGGCCGGCATTCGTTCCCGAGGCGACGCGGCTGACGAAGAAATCGCGCGCGGTCAGGTCGAGCGATGCCGTGTCGCCGTGGGTCAGGCGCAGCGCGAGCAGCGCCTGCGGCGCGACGCCGTAGTTGTAGGAGCGCTCGCCGACCGGGCCGCGGGTCGTGCCGACGGCCGCATAGCCGACTCCGGCGAGCGCCGTTCCCTGCAGCGAAAGGGTCGGCGAGAGCCACCATTGCGCCGTCGAGCCGAGCGCGAGCGACGTGCTCGAGACGCGGAAGGTCTGCGGCGAGACATAGTCGTAGCTGCCGTACAGGCCCCAGACACCGCGATAGTTGTCGCCCGCCTCGTAGGGAGCTCCGACGAGCAGGCCGCGGGTGAACACGCTCTCGAAGATGTTCGCGCTCGACGCCGTGGCCTGGAAGGCGAAGTAGTCGAAGGGGCGCCGGTAGTCGTAGTCGGGCTTGCCGGGCAGGCCGTAGTCGATCGCGAAATTGGCTTGCGCCTCGTCGCGTTTGAGTCCCGCGCCGGAAGGACCGACCTCGTTCTTTACGCTCGTCGCCAGGCCCAGTTGCATGCGGCTGAAGTACTCGGCACCGTGGCTCGAGTAGATGCCGCCGAAGCGATCGTCGAAGACGAGCCGGTTGAAGCCCGACGAGGGTGAGATCGCGGCGGCAGTGAGCTCGCGCCAGAAGGGCGACATGCCGCCGCCTTTCTCGAGGACGAGGTTCGACATGCGAAACAGCGCTTCGCCGAGAAACGTGCCGCCGATGCCGCTGGCGACCTGGTCGTTGCGCGACGGAAGGGTCGATTCCCCGGCGATCTCCCACAGGGCGCTTCCGGCGAAGGTGTAGCCCGCCGATTCCCAGTAGTTGAAGCCGGCCGAACGGGCGAAGCCGTGGTACATCGAGCCCTGGTACGGGTGGCCGAGCTGGTTGATCTTGAAGGGGTCGTGATCGGTGCCCCAGTCGCTTTTCAGGTTGCGCCGGATCGTCGCCACGGTGACGCGGTAGTCGTCGCGGCCGGTGCCGACGGAGCGGTCGATCCGATTGAGGAGGAAGTCGAAGCCGATGATCTCGAACGCCGGCAGGAGAAGGCTGCGCTCGGGTGCGGCCGGCGTCGACGCCGCCGCGGTCGGAGGCCCATTCGGCGGCGCGCCGGCCTCTGTCGCCGAGGCGGAGCTCGCGGCCGCGGCGGGCGCATCGGGCGCGACGTCGGCCGCCGCGACGGGGCCGCTCAATATCGCCGCGATCAAGGTGACAACGAGCCCGAACCATGCGCCGCGGTGCGTGCGCCGACGGCGGGCGGCCCCGGCAGCGGCACATGGACGCTTCACGAACGCACGACCTCGCGCCATGGCTGATCGCCTCACAAGGTCGCGCTGTTAGTCTTCACCGGATCGACACTGGCAATCGGCGCGCCCGCACCGCCTCAGCGCACCCGGTGC
>DATMGW010000182.1:0-5645 GCA_035555295.1 Caldimonas sp. | reverse complement strand
GCTAGCGCCTGATCACACGACGGGAGGACCCGCGCTCGCGCCGCGTCGGCCGCTTGCCCGGAGCTACTTGAGCAGAGGCTCGAGCACCGGCCAGACGTTGCCGAGGATGATGGGGTGGGCGCTGGCCAGCGGATGGATGCGGTCGGCCTGGAACATCGCATCCGCCTGCGGGACGTCGGCGACGCCTTTCAGCATGAACGGCACGAGGGCCGTTCCCTCGGCGTGCGCCACGTCGGCGAAGAGCGACGCGAAGCGTTCGCCGTAGCTGCGGCCGTAGTTCGGCGGCAGCTGCATGCCGATGATCATGACCTTCGCCCCGGCGGCCTTCGCCAGCCGGGTCATGTCGACCAGGTTCCTGCGCGTCGCATCCAGAGGCAGCCCGCGCAGGGCATCGTTGCCGCCGAGCTCGATGATGACCAGGCCGGGCCGCTGCTGGCGCAGCAGCGCCGGCAGGCGCGCCAGTCCGCCCGCGGTCGTGTCGCCGCTGATGCTCGCGTTGACGATGCTCGCGTCCGGGTGCTCACGAGCGAGTCGCTGCTCCAGCAGGGCGACCCAGCCGCTGCCCCGCTGCAGGCCGTACTCGGCTGACAGGCTGTCGCCGACGACGAGGATCTTCTTCAGCGCGCCGCCGACCGCCGCCCGTGAGGGCATCGCGACGAGCGCGGCGCCGCCGGCGAGTGCCGCGCTACAGTGCGCCAGCCAAGAGCGGCGCGAGATCACGAACGAGAAACTCCAACGCCATCCATGTCCGAACCCATCATCGCCGTCGAGCGCCTCAGCAAGCGCGTCCAGGACTCGACCGGCACGCTGACGATTCTCCACGACATCGATTTCACCCTGCAGCGACAGCGCTCGGTCGCGATCGTCGGCGCCTCGGGGTCCGGAAAGAGCACCCTGCTCTCGATCATGGCCGGCCTCGACACGCCGAGTGAAGGCACGGTGCGGCTGGCCGGCATCGACCTGTTCGCGATCGACGAAGACGCCCGCGCCGTCGTGCGCTCGGAACACCTCGGCTTCGTCTTCCAGAGCTTTCAGCTACTCGGCAACCTGAATGCGCTCGAGAACGTGATGCTGCCGCTCGAGCTGCAGGGACGCGCCGATGCGCGGGCGCTGGCGACCGAGATGCTGAAGCGGGTCGGCCTCGGCGAACGGCTGCGCCACTATCCGCGCGTGCTCTCCGGCGGGGAGCAGCAGCGCGTCGCGCTGGCCCGGGCCTTCGTCGTCAAGCCGGCGCTCCTGCTCGCTGACGAGCCGACCGGGAGCCTCGACTTCGCGACCGGCGAAACGGTGATGGCGCTGATGCTCGAGCTGAACCAGGAGACCGGGACGACGCTCGTCCTCGTCACCCACGATCCCGGCCTCGCGGCGCGCTGCGATCAGCAGCTGCGCATTGAGGCCGGGCGCATCCAGCTCTAGACTAGTCTAGTTCGTGAACTTGTAGTCCGTCTTCGCCTTGGCGCGGAGCTCGTCGCGTAGCGCGGCGGCCTTCTGCTGCGCCAGGCGCTGCTGGATCTGCGGCTTCACCTCGGCCAGCGCCGGGAACTTCGCCTCGCGCGTGTCTTCGAGCTTGATGATGTGATAGCCGAACTGCGTCTTCACCGGCACATCGGTGTAGTCGCCCTTCTGTAGCTTCACCATCGCCTGCGAGAACTCGGGAACGTAGGCCGCGGCGCTGGCGAAGTCGAGATCGCCGCCCTTGTCGGCCGAGCCCGGGTCCTTCGAATTCTTCTTCGCCAGGTCTTCGAACTTGGCACCCGCCTTCAGTTGCGCGATCAGCGCCTTGGCCTCGTCTTCCTTCTCGACGAGGATGTGGCGGGCACGGTATTCGGTGCCGCCTGCCTGTGCCTTGAGCCTGTCGTACTCGGCCTGGATCTCGGCATCGGTCACGGTGGCCTTCTTGTCGACATCGGCGGAAAGCAGGCCGATCAGGATGCTCTGCCGAGCCAGCTCCATCTGCTGCTTGTAGTCGGCGGTCGCGGCCAGGCCGCGCCGCTCCGCTTCCTGCGTCAGGATTTCGTCGGTCACGACCTTGTCCTTGACGAGCTTGTCGATCTCGGGCGGCAGTTGCTGGCCACGCGCGGCCGCCTGCTTCTGCACCTGGGCGATCAGTGCATCGGCGCGCGCCTTCGGCACCGCCTTGCCGTTGACGACGGCGATGTTCTGGGCAACGGCGGCGAGCGGGGCGAGGCCCAGCGCCGCGACGGCGGCCAGCGCTGCGCTGGCGGCAAGAAAACGCATCTTCATGGATGAAAGTCTTTCGGGCTGGTTAGAAAGGGGTTGCCGAGCGGCGGGGGCCGCGGCGAGGCACGCGCCGGAATTCAACCTTCGTCGGTACCGCGGGCGTCGATGGCGACGGCGTGAATCCCGCGCGGCATCAGGGAGTGCAGGGCATCATATACGAGGCGGTGCCGGGCCAAGCGCGTCAGGCCTTTGAAGTCCGGGCTGACGATGCGGACGCTGAAGTGCCTGCCCTCGCGGGCGCCGGCGTGCCCGGCGTGCAGGTGGCTGTCGTCGTGCACCTCGAGTGCCGACGGCTGCAGCGCGGCGCGCAGAGCCGTCTCGATCTCGGCGGCGCTGATGTTCATACGGCCTCGCGTTTGCCCGCGGCGACGATTTCCGGCGCGGGCGCGGGCGCGGGCGCCGATCCGGCGTCGGCTTCGTCCTCGACGTGACGCGCGACGTACGCGCCTTGCGCAATCATGAAGACGAGCATCAGGCCGGTCAGCCCGAACACCTTGAAGGTCGCCCACGTCGAGGTCGAGAAGGTGTAGGCGACGTAGAGGTTGGCCAGCCCCATCAGGACGAAGAAGACAATCCAGGCGAAGTTGAGACGTTTCCAGATCGCGCCCGGCAGTTGCAGCTGCTCGCGAAGGAGCGACTGCAGGACGTTTTTGTCGAAGAGCGTCTGGCTCGCCCAGAAGACGACGCCCATCGCCCAGTACAGAACGCTCGGCTTCCACTTGATGAAGGTCGGGTTGTGGAACCAGACCGTCGCCCCGCCAAGCACGGCGACGAGCGCGAACGTGATCCACAGCATGGTGTCGACCTTGCGCCGCGTGAGCAGCAGAAAGGAGATCTGCAGCAGCGTCGCGGCGATGACGACGACGGTGGCAAGCAGCACCGGCGCCTCGCCGGCGCCGACGACGCCGCCGGAGACGGCGAAGCCCAGGTGCTCGGTCGCGAATCGCGCCGCGGCGTCGGCGTTGAGGTCGGCGAGCTTGAACGCGCCGAAGAACAGGATGATCGGCAGGAAATCGAGAAGGAACTTCATCTCGATCCCGCCGCCACGCGGCCGTGCGATCCGGCAGGGCTCACGGGCGCTCCTTTGGCGCGGCGACATGGATCGCTGTCGGGTGGGCGCAGGCGCTTGCCGATCGGCTCCGCGGCCGCGTGGTTCCTGACTCTGCAATCGCTCATGACGAACACGACACCTCGATGGATTCTGCCCAGGCGGGCGGGAAGTCGGCATAGACGGCGGACTCCGGCTGCTCGTCGAATGGGCGCTGCAGGACCGCGTGCAGCCGCTCGGTCACTCCGAAATCTCCATCCTCGGCAGCCCGGATCGCCGCCTCGGCCAGGTGATTGCGAAGGACGTACTTGGGGTTGGTGCGCTGCATTCGCAAGGCACGTTCGCGGTCGCTGCTCGCGTCGCGGCGCAGCCGCTCGGCGTAGCGCGCGGCCCAGGCGTCGAAGGCCAAGCGGTCGAGAAACAGATCGCGCAGCGCATCGTTGCTCGCGCCGGCCGACGCGTCGAATGACGACAGACGCCTAAACGTGATCGTGAAGTCGGCGTGCGCCGCAGCCATGAGGCGAAGCAGGTCGTCGATCAGCGCGGCGTCGTCAGCCTCGGGCGCAGCGAGACCGAGCTTGGCCGAGAAGCGCCCGACCATCGCCGTCGCGAAGCGTGCCGGGAAGCTCTGCAGGGCGTCGTGCCGGGCCTCCTCCGAGCCGACCAGGTCCTGCATCGCGTGGCCGAGCGCGTGCAGGTTCCACAACGCGACCTGCGGCTGTCGCGCCCAGGCGTAGCGGCCCTGCGTGTCGGAGTGGTTGCAGATGTGGGCGGGGTCGAAGGCGTCGAGAAAGCCGAACGGGCCGTAGTCGATCGTCAGGCCGAGGATCGACATGTTGTCGGTGTTCATCACGCCGTGGCAAAAGCCGACCGATTGCCAGTCGGCCATCAGATCGGCTGTGCGTTCGGAGACGCGCACGAGCAGCGCCGCGTACGGATCGTCGCGCTCGCGGCAGTCGGGCTCGTGGCAATCGATGACGAAATCGGCGAGCGCGCGCAGCGCCGCAGCGTCGCCTCGACTCGCGAAGTGCTCGAAGTGACCGAAGCGCAGGAAGCTCGGTGCGATGCGGGTCGCCACCGCCGCCGTCTCGACCGTCTCGCGCAGCACGGGCAGCGTCGCGCCCGTGACGCAGAGTGCCCGGGTCGTCGGCACGCCGAGCGCGTGCATCGCCTCGGAGCAGAGGAATTCGCGGATCGACGAGCGCAGCACGGCGCGGCCGTCACCCATGCGCGAATACGGCGTGTGGCCCGAGCCTTTCAGCTGCAGCTCCATCGGCCCCACGGGCGTGTCGAGCTCGCCGAGCCAGAGCGCCCGGCCGTCGCCGAGCTGGCCGGCCCAGACGCCGAACTGATGCCCGCTGTAGACGCTCGCCAGCGGCTTCATGCCGGGCCAGATCGCGTTGCCGCTGAAGACGGCCAGGGCGTTCCAGTCGCGCCGGCGCGACCAGTCGGCGGGAAGCCCGAGGAGGGCGGCGCAGCCGGGGCTTTGCGCGACCCAGTGCGGATCGGGCAACGGCTCGGCGCCCAGGCGGGAGAAGAAGCCCTCGCCCAGCCGTTCGAAGCGATTCGTCCACGGGCCGGGTGGCGCCGCGGCGGCGGTCGCTTCCGGGAGGGCCGGGGTCGCCGAGACTTCCATTGCCGCGAGTGTAGTCAGCAGGGTTCTTGCTTTGGCGCAAGGACAATTGCTTGACACGCGCCTATGTTTCGGGGATTCCCTGAGCATCGGGCACGCAAAGACTTGTACGCTCGACTCGCTTCCGAAAAACCGACAGTCAGGAGATAGGTCCCGATGAAGCTCGCACTCAAACTCATTGCCGCCAGCATCGTCATGGCAGGCGTTTCCGGCGCATTCGCCCAAGCCACCAAGAGCGCGGCAAAGCCGTTGCAGGGCGAGGTCGTCAAGATGGCGTGGATCGACCCGCTCTCGGGCCTGATGGGCCCGGTCGGCAACAACCAGCTCAACAGCTGGAAGTTCTTTATCGACAAGTTCAACGCCAACAACCCGGCCGGCGTCAAGTTCGAGATCGTCGGCATGGACAACAAGCTGTCGCCGACGGAAAGCCTTAACGCGTTGAAGTCGGCCACTGACCAGGGCATCCGCTACATCATCCAGGGCAACGGCTCGGGCGTGGCCCTGGCGCTCATCGACGCGATCAACAAGTACAACGAGCGCAATCCCGGCAAGGAGCTGGTCTACCTGAACGAGGCGGCCGTCGACCCGGACCTGACCAACAGCAAGTGCAGCTTCTGGCACTTCCGCTTCGACGGCGACACGACGATGAAGATGGAAGCACTGTCCAGCTTCATGAAGGACCAGAAGGACATCCACAAGGTCTACATACTCGGCCAGAACTAC